>NZ_DAOUBL010000153.1:0-3268 GCF_034432615.1 Bellilinea sp.
GGTACCGCAAACGCCGCCGTTGTTTGTGCCTACGCCCACCCCTACCCGTTCGCCGGAATCGTATCTGGCTGAGGCGGAACAATTTATGCGCGAGGGCAAGTTCAAACAAGCTATTCAGGTTTACCAGACGGCTTTGCTGGTCAACCCGGATAATCCGGCCATTTATCTGGCAATTGCCCGGCTGCAGGTGTATACCAACCAGTACAAGGCAGCCGTGGATAACGCCGGCAATGCACTGGTGATCAACCCGAATAATGCCGCGGCACTGGCGTTGCGCGGGTATGCGCAGGGGTTGAGCGGTAATTACCTGGATGCTGAGTCCTCCCTCAATCAGGCCATTGAGCTGGACCCGAACAATGCCGTGCCGTATGCTTATCTTGCCGAAGTGCTGGCGTTGAAATCCCAATCTTCGGCCGGGGATCCGGATGCCCTGAACCGTGCCATTGAACTTTCACGCAAGGCTCAATCCATGGCGCCCAATGCGCTGGAAACTCACCGGGCGCGCGGGCTGGTGCTGGAATTTACCACCAATTACGAAGAAGCTGTCGCAGAATTTGAAGCCGCAATTGCCCAGAACCCGTATATTGCCGATTTATATATTTACCTAGGCAGAAATTACCGTGCTTTGGGGGACTACCCGAAAGCCATTCGCGCCTTCACCAGTGCCAGCACGCTCAATCCTACCGACCCCCTGCCGTTGACCTACCTTTCCCGTACTTATTTCATTCAAGGCGAATTTGCCAGCGCCATTCAATATGCGGAAAAGGCCATCGAAAACAACCCCACCGATCCTTATCTTTATGGCAATCTGGGCGTGATGCATTACCGACGCGGTGATTATCCGCGTGCCATTCAGGCCCTTCGTCTGGCAGTGCAGGGAGGCACAACCGAAGATGGAAAAGTGGTTGAGGGATTGCCGCTTTCTTACTGGCCGGTGTCCGAATATTATTATATTTACGGCCTGGCGCTGGCTCGTCAGGCTCAGTGTGGCGAGGCGCTGCTGATTGCCCGGGCAGTGATGGAAACCGTTGCTATTGAGCAGATTTCGGTTGCCAATGCGCAGGAAATCATCAACATCTGCCAGCAAGTCGCTGAAGGCGGCCTGCCGACCCCCAGTCCGACACCCGAACCGTAAGGGTGGGATGGGATGAACCATGATTGACCTGAACAACAACCGCCCGATTTTCAGAAACCGAAACGGACACAACAATCCCTATCGGATTGTGGTTTTGCTGGCATTGCTGATGGCTGGTTTATTCATTTTACGGGGTTACCAGAGTGGACAGGTGGAAGCGCTGTTTCTTCCTACCCCCACACCAACCCGCATCCCGCGTTCTTATGCGCTGGAAGGGGAAACCCAATTCATTGCTGGCAATTTGCCGGGCGCAATTGCCGCTTACCAACGCGCAATGGAACTGGATCCCAGCGATGCGCGCTTGATTGCAGAACTGGCACGCATTCAAACCTATTATTCCAGTTTGTCCACCACCGACGCCATTCGCATTGAACGGTTGCAAGCTGCTCGGGAGAACATTGACAAAGCCACTGAACTGGCTCCTGAAGACTCTTTTGTGCTGGCCATTCGTGCCTTTGTTTATGACTGGAACTCAATTTACGCAGGAGAAAATGCTCAACGTTACCTCAATGAAGCCGAGCAGGCGGTTATTCGCGCGCTGCAGTTTGACAGCAATAACGCTCTTGCCCATGCCTATTATGCTGAGATTTTGATTGATCAACAAAAGTATGTTCAGGCAGATGAGAGTATGCGTCAGGCGCTGGAGCGCGGCCCGGATTTAATGGATGTTCACCGCGTAAGCGGATATGTACAGGAATCGCTGGGCGACTATCGAGCAGCCATTGAGGAATATCTGAAAGCCGCTGAAATTACACCCAACTTTACACCGCTTTACATTCGGATTGGAGCGAACTACCGCACATTGGGTTTGAAACGTGCTGAGGTGGTTGGCAGTGATCATCCAGAAGTCAAAGCGCTGTACGAAGAAGCGCTCACCTATTATGCCAAAGCGGTAGCCATCAACAAACAAATCGGTGTTCAGGATCCCATTCCGTACCTGGCAATTGGACGCACTTATTCTCAAATGGGGGAATTCTTTGCCGCCTCTTTGAATGTACGCACCGCATTGAGTATGCTGCCAGCGGATGCGGATATTTATGGTCAACTGGGGTTAGTTTATTTCCGGGCGCGCAATTATGAAAGCGCCATACCGGCTTTGCAGTGCGCCGTGCGCGGTTGTGACGCAGCCATCTCCTGTGAAGTGCGTCAGTGCAATCCCGATGTGGATCCCCCCATTGAAATTCAGGGGTTGGAATTGACGGGCGCTTCGTTGATTTATTACTATACCTATGGCTCGGTGCTGGCAGGTATGCACCGTCCCGGCCTGGAATATTGCCAGGAGGCGGTCAAGGTGCTGGCAGAGGTGCGCGCCCGGTATGGGGATGACCCAACCATCCGCGCCATCATTGATCCCAGCGAGCGCATCTGTGCTTCTTATGGAATTCAGGCGCCATAAACCGCAAAAAAATATCAGAATTTTGTAAGAGATTCTCTAAACCCCTTGACTTTCCCCTCAAAGGTGGGTATGATACGCACTAGTTTAGCACTCAGGATGAGAGAGTGCTAAAGTGCTCAGAATCCAATCGAATTTCAGTAGTGGGAGGTTTGTATGAGTATCAATCTAAAACCGTTAGGCAGCCGTGTCGTGGTTGAACCGATTGAACAGGAAGAAGTCACCGCTGGTGGTATCGTTCTTCCCGAAACGGCAAAAGAAAAACCCCAAAAGGGTGTCATTCTTTCGGTTGGCCCCGGTGACCGGGACGAAGACGGCAAACGCATTCCGATGGATGTGAAAGAGGGTGATACCGTCTTGTTTGCCAAATATGCAGGCACCGAAATCAAAGTAGAGGGCAAGAAATTGCTCATCCTGCGCGAGAGCGATTTACTCGCCATTGTTGAAACCAAGTAATTTTCAAAATCATCCTATAAGCGAAGGAGAACACCTATGGCAGCCAAACAACTGGTATTTTCGGAAGAGGCTCGCCGTCGTCTTAAGAACGGCATTGATATCGTTGCTACTGCAGTGGCAACCACCCTGGGCCCCAAAGGCCGCAATGTGGCACTGGACCGCAAATTTGGTTCACCCACCATTACCCATGACGGTGTGACCGTAGCCAAAGAAATTGAGCTGGAAGATCCGTTCGAGAACATGGGTGCTCAGCTGCTCAAAGAAGCGGCCACCAAAACCAATGA
>NZ_DAOUBL010000154.1:0-6964 GCF_034432615.1 Bellilinea sp.
GTGGAAAAAGACTACCCTCGCAGCATGGGTTGGCGAAAACCCCTACCGCACTCTGGTAGACTGCTCGGCAGCCAAGCAGGAACTCGGCTGGCAGCCCCGCTTCAGCATGTTCGACCCGGCCGCCGGCTATGAAGGGATGGGTTGAGTGGGTGTGGCGGGAAAAAAGTGTTTTGTTTTACACTTGATACAATGCTGCCAGCAGATCTTCTTCGTGCAGGTTCAGCAGGTTTGCAGCGGTTGAGGGGGAGGTCCCCTCGTCAATCTCAAAAAAGCTCGGCAGAACTTGCCGGAGGAGATCGCTCTGGCCGTAAAAATATTCCTTGAGCAGCGGGACGATTTGGAAGTTCCAGATGTCGTCTAACAGTTGGACTTTATCCTTGTTGGATTTGTTTTCCTTCAAGGGAAGAAAATAACTGTGCCCGATTTGGAAATCGGCGCCGCGTAATTCGGTGATGCTCCGATTGAGCTTGCGTAGAAATTCGCCCAGATTCAATTCCTGTTCACCGGTGGAAATCACGATTGTATCCAGTAAAGTTGGATCCGGTATCAGGTCAAGGAAAGCAAAGCGGCGGCGCAGTGCGACATCCATCAATGCAATGCTGCGGTCGGCCGTGTTCATCGTGCCGATGATGTAAAGGTTGGGTGGCACGCAAAAGGTGTCCTTACTGTAGGGTAGTACCACCGTCCATTTACCGCGTTTATCGGCTTCGATAAGTGTTATCAATTCCCCAAAAACTTTCGCAATATTCCCGCGGTTGATTTCGTCAATCACCAAAACATAATTGTGCCGCGGGTCGTGTTCTGCCTGAAGGCATAACTGACGGAAAATGCCGGGCTTGATCTCAAAGGAAAGACTGCTATTGGTGTTGCCGGTCAATCTTGGGCGCAGTCCTTCGATAAAGTCTTCGTATGCGTAGGATTGATGCAGGGTAATTTTATGAATAAAGGGGGCTGTGTTCGATGCTTTCCCGGCGGGTTGTACAGTTACCATATATTCAGCAATTCGATCGGCCCAGTAAGTTTTGCCCGTGCCGGGTGGTCCGGCCAGAATCAGGTTTTTGAATTGCAGTAGCAGACGCGCGGCTTGCTGGAGAATCTCGTTATCCGGTGGTGGGCCGCCGTTAACTACAGGTATCCCCTTCTTCCATTCGTGCTTGAGGTGATCGTAAAAGTCCAAAAGATGGCCCTGCGGATGGGCTTTACTCAACTTTTCTCGAATCTGGAGGATTTGTTGGTCCAGGTCATCGGTCGGCGTGGAAATATACTTTTTATAATACTCGGCTATCTGTTGTTTGTCGCTTGTGCTGATTATCCGTTCGTATTGATCCGGGAACATGAGGTATAAAATGGCATGGCGCATATCAATGGCCCGATCCATTTTGTTCGGAATGCTGTCGAGAATCTCCTCCAGCAACATTTGAACACGATGGGCATCTTCCAAAACTGCGCGTCGGTCCTGTTGCTCTTTTACCTTGATGGCGAACAGGACAAGAAGGCTTAGCTGCGCGTAACGGATATGGTATTTGAAGGAAGTTTTGCAAAAGCCCAGCTTACGGTGCGCTTCCCAAATAGGATTGTCGAAGTCTGGTAGGTCATAGCCGGCTTTTTCGGCAGCCCATTGGATATTCTTCAGGCGGGTATCCAGTTTGATATTTACCGAGGGCAGATAATAGACATAGTGAAGGTCGGCCGTGATGCCCCACAATTCTGGATAAGACTCGCCGAGCTGCCTTTCCAATTTTTCGGTAAAGCTTTGTGTGCCTAAATCAGGTGAATCAATCACCCGTTCTTTCCACTTTTTCAGGTTTTCCGGAGTCCAAAGCGGCCGATCGGGCCAGAGTAAGGAAGAGTCCTTAAGTAAGCAGCGGTTTTTGAACAGATCAAAGGTATCATACAGGGTCTGGTCTTGTATGCGGCGTGCCATCTTGCCTCCTTGAGGTCATTTTGAGTGGTTGTGGATGCAGGTCATTATCTCTCGAAATTCTTTAATCAAACCGTCCAGTTTATTCAGGGGCTGGTGAAGATTCAGGGTGGCGATAAATACACGGATGGGAGATTGCTCAATTTCCAAAACAAGAGGGACGGTTGGGCTTGTTTGGATTGAACGGGGGTAAATCAACAGGACATTCGGGCACTCGAAGCGAGTGGCGTAAGTGATCATCTGGTACAGGTCGTCTTTGACAACGTTCTGATAAGCGATCAGGTCTGGAAAATTTTTATATTTTGCATCAATAATCAGGCGGGTCTTTCCAAATGATTTTATTAAGATATCCGGTTTCAAATGAATAACCGGTTTTGCATTGGCAAGATGAGGTCGGGCAAGGTAACGGGGTGCTTTTCCACCCTGCGTTTCAACGGTGCATTCCTGCCATTCCCGAGGCAGAATCCGTTTTGCATTGAATTGGAGCAATCGGGTGACGAACCGCTCAAAAAGCTGGTTCATGTCCAGTGTAAACACAAATGCCTGCTGTTTTCCGGGCAACAGGGTGATGGAATGTCCGGTCAGGAAGAGACGGGCCAGGTCGAAGGCAGCCTTGAAGCGCTCGTTGAGGCGTGTAAAATGAATTTGATCCAGATGGAGCGAGGCGTGCGGATGAATCTGAACAGGGTGCAGCCAGTCATCCAGGTCGGCCAGCAAGTTACGGTTTGACTGTTCGCGGCTCAACGGCTGCATTTGACGGACTGCCAGCCGAAAGACGCGATTGAGCGGTGTGTCCGGCAGGAAGTCATCGTAATTAACATCCAGTCCTTCAATCAGGTTGGGATGATGTGAAAATTGGCGGGAAATGTTCCAGCGCCCCCGCAGAAAGGGCAGCCGATCCTCCTGCTGAACATAATCGCGGTGATAGCCCTGCCTCAATTGATTGAGCAGTTCGGTGGCAAACAGTTGGGTGAGCATTTCCAGCCATCCCGCCCGTGTGGTGCTCAAAGCCCCCAGCGTTTGGGAGTGTAATTTCAACCCGTTGACGTAAATGAACATGTGGATTAGATTGCGCGCCGCGGTGAGTTTCTCGCTCTCTTTTGGCGAAAGTGTGATGGGGGACGTTTTTTCTACACTGGGGTCATAATCAATTTTGGGCAGAATCTGGACGGTATGATGGTTGACTTGAATGACGCCCACATATTGTAGTGCCCGAATACCTTTGCGCTCCAGCCGGATGATTTCTGCTTGCTGGTTAATCTTCTCCAGGGTGTCCAACAATGGATCGCTGGGAGAAATGCCCAATTCCTGATAGGAGACCTTCTGCTGCTCAAAAAGGGTGATGCATGGGTTGGCTGACAATTGCACCTGATCCTTTATGAATTTGCGGTTTTGCTCCCCTGGTGGGGCGGCTTGATTCATTATACCTGAAAGGCACAGGTGAGACGGGGTGTTGCTTTGGGGCAAAACAGGCTTTGAGCCCAAATCGTTTCGTGTAGGTATGCTCGGTTTGTCTGAATGCCTGATTTGGCGGCGGCAGCGCGATTGGCAGCTTGAATTCAGCCGGTTTTGGTCGCTTTCCAAAATCCTTTTCAGAGTATAATTTGCTCATCCCTCATTCGTCATCATTCCGATGTTTCCAATCATCCCCCGGCGAAAAATTACCGGCTATTCGGCTGTTTTTTTGCCGTTTACCCCCCAGGGCCGCGTCAACTGGGATGCCTTTGCGACGCATGTTCAGCGCACGGCGCAGGCCGGTTTGATTCCGGCGGTGAACATGGATACCGGTTATGCTCACCTGTTGGATGCCGACACCCGCCGCGAGGTGTTGAACCAGACCCGCCAAACTCTGGGAGATTTCCCGTTTGTGGCAGGGACGGTGGTTCTCGACCGGCCCGGTGATGCCTTTGACCCGGCTGCTTATCAACACGAAATTGAGCAGATTCTCTCCTTTGGGGGCACGCCGGTCATCTTTCAATCCTACGGACTGAGCGCTTTGCCGCCGGCGCGCCTTTTAGAAGCCTATGCGGCCTTCGGGCGGGTGGCAGAGCGTTTTATCGCCTTCGAATTGGGCCAGATGTTTGCCCCCTTTGGTCAAATTTACGCGCTGGAAGTGTTTGAAGGCCTGCTGGGCATTCCGCAGTGTGTGGCAGCCAAGCATTCTTCACTCAGCCGCCGGCTGGAATGGGAGCGGCTGGCGCTGCGCGACCGTCTGCGTCCGGATTTTCAACTGCTGACCGGCAACGATCTGGCGATTGACATGGTGATGTACGGGTCGGACTACCTGTTGGGGCTTTCGACCTTTGCGCCGGATTATTTTGCGCTGCGCGACCGCTGGTGGCATGCGGGTGAGCCGCGCTTTTACGAATTGAACGACGTCTTGCAGTATCTCGGCTGGTTTGCGTTCCGCAATCCGGTGCCGGCTTACCGTCATTCTGCGGCTCAATTTCTCTGGCTGCGCGGCTGGCTGCCCGACAGCCAGCCGCATCCCGACTGTCCGCGCCGCCCGCAAAGCGACCTGGCGGTGCTGCGCCAGATTTTGAAAGGGTTGGAGCAATTCAGCCATGACTGACTATCCGCGCATGGCGCGTTTCACCAGCCCTGCGGCCCTGCGCGTCCGTTTGGGTGAACTGGGTCTGGATTTAGACCTGGATGATGTCTTGCTGCCCGCCTCCCAATCACCGCTGGCGCAAGCGTTGATGCTGCCGGAGGACGGCCGTCGGATTGGCAACCGCTGGTGCATTCAGCCGATGGAAGGCTGGGACGGCACCAGCGACGGCAAACCAACCGAGCTGACCATGCGCAGATGGCAGCGGTTTGGAGAGAGCGGCGCCAAACTCATCTGGGGCGGTGAGGCGGTGGCGGTCTGTCCGCAGGGGCGTGCCAACCCCAACCAGTTGTTGATCCAGGATGCCAATCTGCGCGAGCTGGAGCGCCTGCGCCAGACGCTGGTGGCAGCCCATACCACCCGCTGGGGTACGGAAGGTCTGCTGGTCGGCTTGCAGCTGACCCACTCCGGGCGTTTTGCGCGCCCCGAGGGCCGGCCGCAGCCGGTCATCCTGAATCATCATCCCATTCTCGACCGTCGCCTGGGATTGGACTCGTCCTACCCGCTGATGACCGATGCTCAACTGGATGACCTTGTTGGGGATTTTATACGGGCGGCGCGTCTGGCGCAGGCGGCCGGTTTTGACTTTGTGGACATCAAACACTGCCACGGCTATCTGCTGCATGAAATGCTCAGCGCGGTGGAGCGCCCCGGCGCTTATGGCGGAAGTCTGGAAAACCGCACCCGCTTTTTGCGCCAGGTGGTGAGCGGCATCCGCACGGAAGCCCCCGGTTTGCTGATTGGGGTGCGCCTCTCGGCGTTTGATTTCATCCCCTTCAAACCCGCCGCGGATGGCGTTGGGCAGCCGGAAGCGTGGCCGGAGGGGAAAGAGTATCCCTATGCCTTCGGCGGAGATGGCAGCGGTACAGGAATTGATTTGGAGGAGGTCAATCAGTTTCTTGGACTGCTCGAATCGCTGGGGGTACAACTGGTCAACCTGAGCGCCGGCAGTCCCTACTACTGCCCGCACATTCAGCGGCCAGCGCTCTTTCCCCCGTCTGATGGTTACCTGCCCCCCGAAGATCCGCTGGTTGGGGTTGCCCGCCAGATTCGGGTAACCGCGGAACTCAAAGCGCGTCACCCGCGGCTGATTTTTGTGGGTTCGGCCTATTCCTACCTGCAGGAATGGCTGCCGCAGGTGGCTCAGTGGAATGTGCGCCGCGGTGGAGTGGATTTTGTCGGTATCGGGCGGATGGCGCTGACTTATCCCGACTTGTGTGGGGATGTGTTGAGGGGTGTGTCTTTGCAGCGCAAACGAATTTGCCGAACCTTCAGCGACTGTACGACTGCTCCCCGCCTGGGACTGGTGAGCGGCTGCTACCCGCTGGATGACTTTTACAAAAGCCGTCCCGAAGCCGAACAGCTGGCGGCTGCCAAACGGAGACAACCATGAAAACCGTCTGGCTGGTGAGCGAGGGGTTGATTCACCCGCCGCTGGATGGGCGGCTGGCTCTGGGGCAGACGTTAAAGCGCAGCGGTGCATTTCAGGTGTTCCAGTGCCGCCGACTGGAGCAGCTCCCCGTGGATCTGAGCGGTGTTGCGGCGGTCGTGCTGTACCTTCACCGCCAGCAGGCAGAGGATACCGTGCTGCGCCGCCTGCTGGATTACGTCGCCAGGGGCGGGGGAGTGCTGGGGGTGCATTCAGCAACGGCTTCTTTCAAAACCAGCCCGGCTTATTTTGAATTGCTCGGCGGACGTTTCATCGGTCACGGCAGGGTGCAGCCGTTGCAATTTCGTCCGCTGCGCGAGGATCTGTTTGGCGGGATGGCGGCCTTTTCGGTCAGAGATGAATTGTATCATCACGAATTTCAGCCGAACGTCGAGGTTCACTGGCTGGCATCTGCCGGCGGGGAGGAAGCCCCGGCGGTGTGGACCTACCGTTATGCCGCCGGGCGGGTATGTTATCTGCTGCCGGGTCATCTGGGCAGCAGTCTGCGCCATCCCGCCGTGCGGGAAATCATCCGGCGGGGGCTGAATTGGGTCGTTTCGCCCGCGGAGGAAAATCCCTCATGAAGCGCCGGTTGAGGCTGGGAGTGGTGGGCTGCGGTGAGATCGCCCGATACACGGCGCTGCTGGCACGGTTCGTTCCGCGGCTGGTTCTGAGCGCCTGCTGTGACCATAATGACGAAAAAGCGCATCGCTTTGCGCGTCAATTCCGCATTCCGCTGGCGTTTACAGAGGTGGAAGAAATGCTGGAAACGGCCGGGCTGGATGCGGTTTATCTGGCGCTGCCGCATCACCTGCACGCAGGGATGATTCGCCGGGCGGTGGAGGCGGGAAAAGCCGTGCTAGTGGAAAAACCGCTTACCCGCAGGTTGAACGAAGGGATTGCGCTGATCAACTGGCTGGCGGAGCAGAATGTTAAAGTGGGGGTGAACTACCAGTACCGTTATGATACGGCTGCTTACCGTCTGGCTCAAGCCGTGCGCGCCGGT
>NZ_DAOUBL010000155.1:0-37101 GCF_034432615.1 Bellilinea sp.
CCGGTGGTGTGTCGCGTCAATATTGAGGCCCTTAAAATGCGCCAACCAAACCATCCTGCTCTCGAACGCTATCATCGGCTGGCCGGCTGGCTGGTGGAAGATTTGACTGCCGATGTGCTGGACGGCATCCGCTGGATGGAAGAAACATGTGAAGAACTCCATATACCACGTTTGCGAGAGTATGGAATTCGGCAAAAAGACTTTGCCAGAGTGGTGGAAAATGCCAGAAAAGCCAGCAGTATGAAGGCCAACCCAATCGAGTTGGAGGATGAAGAACTATTTCAAATTTTGGAAGAAGCGTTTTGAAAAATGAGCGTCTATTTTGCTTCCGTGAAATAACTCACCGCAATGACGCCCGGCCCGGCATGAACGAGAATTGCTGGCGGCAGATCATAGATACGAACGCTTGAGATTCCCAATTGCGTCTTAAATTCCTCAGCAAGAGCTTGGGCTTCCTCTTCTGCATCGCCATGCATGATGGTGAGCAGTGCCCCATCGTGGTGCGGGCAGTCAGAATAGACCAGTTCTTTTAATCGTGCCATTGCCCGTCGTTTGGTGCGCTGGCTTTCCACCGGTTCAGTGCGGCCATTCTTAAATTGAAGAATTGGTTTGACCTGCAAAAGGCTGCCGACGAGCATTTTTGCGCCGCCAATTCGTCCGCCTTTGTACAGGTATTCGAGCGTATCTACAACAAAGTAGACCCGTTCCCGCTGGCTCATATCTTTGACCCGTTCGATGATGGTATCGGCGTCCAATCCTTCTTTTGCCCAACGATGCGCTTCTAAAACAATTGAAGCCAGGCCCGAGCCAATGGTGCGTGTATCCACAACGCGGATATCCCTTCCTGGAAAATCTGCTGCTGCTACTTCGGCGCTGCGGAATGTGCCGGAAACGTCTGCTGAAGGAGTTAAAACAACGACTGTGTTGCCGTCCTGAGTGTATTTATCATAAATTGGGTGATACAATGCCGGGGGCGGAGCGGCGGTTTTTGGCAGGGTGTTTGCTTCACGCAGTCTTTTCAGGAAGGTTTTACTATCCATTTCAGTGTCATCGCGATAGGTTTCATTGCCAAAAACGATGATTTGGGGAATATACGGTATTCCCAGTTCCTGCGCCTGGGGGACGGGGATACTGGATGTTGTATCAGCAACAATTGTAACCATGATGAGTCCTCTCTTGGGTATTACCAAAATTAACGAAAAAAATAGCACCACAAGGTTGTGATGCTATTATACAATGATAAACCTCAGGAATTAATCCTCAAACAGGGATTGTTGCCAGTTTCCCCGAAAGGCGAAATGATCAACCGGGTTACGGGTGCGGACTTTGCGCTCTTTTTCCTGAACTTCTACGGGTAAATCTTCGATATCTCCCGGGTAGCCGACAGCAATCATTACCCGCGGGGTATATCCTTCTGGAATGTTGAATAGTTTGCGGGCTTTTTCGGCGTCAAATCCGGCCATCGGACGACAATTCAACCCCATTGCGGTTGCCTGAAGCAGTAAATTTTGATTCGCCATGCCTAAATCGTGCAGAGCTTTGGTATTTTCTCTGCCGTCGGGGCGAATATCCTCGCTGACTGCCAGCAAAAGCAACGGGGCACGGTTAGCCCACACCTGATTGTCGGGGTTGAGACAGGAACGGGCTTTTTCCAACTGTTCCGGTTTGGATGGTTCAAATACAAGATAAACCCACGGCTGGCGGTTGCCGCTGGAGGGTGCTGAACGGGCGGCTTCCAGCAGTAACAGAATTTGCTCCCAGGTTAACAGCCGTTCAGGATCGTAAATTCTGGAAGAGCGGCGGGACTGAATGAGGGAGTGAATTTCAGGATTGGGAAATTCATCGCGAGCGGTTATTGGAGATGTGGTTTGTTCACTTTTGACATTCATTTTTTGTTCCATGCTTATACGGATTTTCTCTATTTATTTTAACCGGCAGGTTGTAAAATTGATAGCAATTGTATGACGCTGCGCAGGACTTTTCACAAGGAATTATTGATATGAATACGCTCAATTCTGAAACCAAAAACGCTTCACTTGCCATCGTAATTTTTGGTGTAACCGGCGACTTAACCCGCCGAAAATTGTTGCCCGCATTGTATGAGTTAATGAAAGCAGAAAAACTGCCGGAAAAGCTTTATCTTATTGGTTTTGCCCGCAGAGACTGGAACGACGAATTTCTTCGGGAGAAATTAAAGAGCGGGATTGATGAGTATGCCAGAAGTAAACCAATTGAAGATGAGATTGTGGAACGCCTTTTATCCAGAACCCATTATGTCCAATCAACTTTTGAGGAGTTGCAGGGTTATCAAAAGCTAGGGGAATTGATCAAAAGTAATCGGATTCAGAATGTCTTGTTGTATCTGGCAACACCACCGGAGGAATATCTGGTCATTGTAGAATTATTGGGAAAAAGTGGTCTCAATAAAAGAGAAAACGGCTGGACAAGAATCGTGATCGAAAAGCCTTATGGACGTGACATTGAGTCGGCAACGGTGCTGGAGCAGGCAGTTCATCGCGTGTTTTCCGAAAAACAGGTTTACCGGATTGATCATTATCTTGGCAAGGAAACCGTACAGAATATCCTGGTTTTTCGCTTTGCCAATGCAATCTTTGAGCCTTTGTGGGATCGCCGCTATGTTGACCACGTACAAATTACTGTTTCTGAAACAGTCGGTGTTGGAACGCGTGCGGGCTATTATGATAATGCAGGCGTAATTCGCGACATGTTTCAAAATCACCTTTTGCAGCTGGTGACACTGACTGCGATGGAAGCGCCGGTTGGTTTCAACGCTGATGCGGTCAGGGATGAGAAGGTCAAGGTTCTTAAGGCACTTCGTCCACTCAAGGGGAAAGATGCCATTCAGAACACTTATCGGGCACAGTATGTTTCTGGTACTATCGAAGGGAAACGTGTACCCGGATATAAAGATGAAGCTGGTGTACCGCCGGACTCAGTTACCGAGACCCTGCTGGCAGCGCGCCTGTATATTGATAACTGGCGTTGGGCGGGGGTACCTTTTTATGTGCGTTCCGGAAAACGGTTGCCCAGCCGCTTGACGGAAATTGTGATTCGTTTTCGCCAGGCACCATTATCGCTTTTCGACTGGCATAATCTGGCAGGAGATGCTCCCAATACCCTAGTGCTCAGCCTTCAGCCGGACGAAGGAATTCGTTTGGAGTTTGGCGCAAAAGCCCCCGGCCCGATTAATCAAATTGCACCGGTCAACATGGAATTCAATTACCAGGAAACTTTTGGCATCGAACCGCCAGAAGCATACGAACGTTTGTTGTTGGATTGCATCCAGGGAGATGCGACGCTTTTCACACGTTCAGATGAAGTTTTAAGCCAGTGGGCGTTTACTTCCAATATTTTGGAAGCATGGCAGCAATTTCCTGTTCGCAATTTGCCAGTTTACGAAGCGGGTACATGGGGCCCGCCAGGCATAGATGATTTTATTCAGCAAGATGGCCGTCAGTGGCGCAATCCTGCTGGTGATTAGTTCAATTGGATTTGCCGCAATTGGGGCATTTTCGCTCGTTTGACTTGAGAATAAAGCCACAATAACGGCAGGTTTTGGGCTGTAAATTACCCAATGGCGCACCGCAGGCAATACAGCGAGGTTCTCCAACAGGATTTGCCGTGTTGCAGTATTCGCATACTAAACGCCGAAATCGCTCGGATAATTCCTGCGTACTGTTCAGTGACTGGGCAGTTTGATCAATTACCCGCCAGATCTGGTCAATCAATTGAATCGACTCAATATCCTGAGCCAGATCATCAATACGGTGAAGCAAGCTCAGGGGGTTGCGCAAGGCAAACAAAGCCGTTTTCCCAAGGCTGGCAGCCAGCCCTAACCAGTTTTGCCTGCCCATCTGAACGAGAATTCCATCTTCGTGGGATTGAATCGAAACGATTATTGCTGTTTGTCCTCCGGAAGCGGCATTGGGGCGCGTGCCAATTTGGACGACAATTCTCTCGCCTGTGCCAATTTGCTGGGCGCGGTAATTACCTCGGTTAAAGGCAGCAAACAAACTGCGGGAAACATCCGATGGCGTGATAACGCCGTGATAAATTTTTTGCAGTTGATCAGATCGGTTATAATCTGCAGGTAGACTCATGGCTCAGACTTTCAAAGTGATGGTGAGAGAATGCGTTCAACCAAGCGAAAATGGTTTTTATTGCTGTTTATTATAACGATTATTATCCCGTTTGGGTTGCCTGAGGGTGGAGGAACTCGTGTTCTGGCCCAAATTCCAACGGTGGATATTGCCACGGTCACCAGCACCCCCAGCGGACCAATCGTCTCTGTTCGACCCGGCACGAATGAACCTTCCATCAATGTGCGCAGCGGCCCGAACGCTCTGTACCCGCGGGTGGGGGTTTTGTTGATCGGTCAGACTGCTGTTGCAAAAGGCAGATCACCGGGCGGGGATTGGATCTTAATTGAATATCCTGGCGCCCCTGGGAATGTTGGCTGGGTGTATAGCCCTTTTGTTAACATTACACCCGGAGAATTACCCATTGTTGAACCGCCGCCAACACCGACACGCGATATGACGGCCACAATTGATCCAACGCTGGCAGCACAGTTTATTGTTACTGTTGCACCAACCCGATTGCCAACCTTTACCCCGCCTCCCCCTTTGGCTATTCCCACATTTCAAAACCCCTCTGCGGCAGGAGTACCGGCTGTACCGATGGGGTTGATCATTGTGGTATTGTTGACCATTGGGGTGCTTTTGGGCATTTTCTCTTTCGTCCAGCGCCGTTAGCGGGCAAAGAAGCGGGTGAGTTCCCGGAAACAGGCCGAACTGATTCGGTGGCTGACAGGCGAGTGACAAAAGTGAACCTTGGCGTTGGCATTTTTCAAAAACTCAACCGTTTCGTAGGCGCGCTCAATCGGAACAATCTCATCCTCGCTGCCGTGGGCAACAAAAAAGCTGATGTTGGCCAGCGCAGCTGGAGGCTGATAGTCAGCTGGTAAAAACGGCAAGAAGCCCGAAAGAATTGCCGCTTTTATCACCTGGTCAGGATAGGCAAGGCAATAAGCAAGAGCAAGCGCAGCTCCCTGACTGAAACCCATTAATTCAATGGGTTGATTGGGGAGGGAGTAATCGCGGCGAATCTGGTTCATCAATTGGTGTAATGCGCTGGCTGGTTCAAGAAAAGCCTGCAATGTGGCTTCTCTGCCAGGACGGTGTCCTATCCAACCATAACCGCCTTCCGGCGTCGGAATCGGGCCGCGCGGAGCGAAAGTCCAGTAATTGTGGGGCAGGGCTCGCTGGAAAATCTGCATTGAGTTTTCATCACCAGTCCAGCCATGAAGCATCAAGAGAATTTTGGTTGATGATTCTGGGACAGCCGGCCGAAGGCGAAGAATCCAATTTTGGTAAAGAATGATTTCAGTGTTAGTTGCCTCGTTCACGTTTGACGATCCACTCCAGCACGGAAAGAATGAATACAATTAAAACCACCGGTGTTAGACCGGTAATGAAGCAGAGAATTCCTAAAGCCAATGCACCGCTGCCGTAGAAGTACAAAATTAAACCACCACCGACCAGCAGGATCAATAATATGCCGCCGACGATTAATCGCACAGTGGTTTGCCGGGCGTAACGGCGCAGGTCATCGGTCAAATTCGTCACCCACTAATCGGTGAGATCTTCTTCCAGCACTTTGCCGGGAGGTTGAGCCCCGCGAAAACGGCGGACAATTTGGTAATACCAGGCCAGCGATTCGTGCAAACGGGGAAGAATCTCGATGACGCTCCGTTCGCCAGCCTCCAATAATTCTTTTGGATTTACGCGATCTAACGGGGCAACATGATGCACTTCAGGCCGAATGATCACATCCGGTTTTTCAACCTGTAAGCGAAGTTCGGTAACCATTCGGGCTGTAATATCCATTGAATTGACAAAGATGCGTAAGGATTGGGCAAATCTGGATTGAGTAATTTGATGAAGAATGGGTCGCGGCAGTGGCGGTTCAATTGGGACACTCAATTCTGGCATTTCACGCCACTCCTCCGGCGTAGGAGAAAGGCATACTGCCACAACAGGTAAATGAGGTGCCAACCAGCGGGCAACCGCAACAGGGACGGGATCAAGCACACCTCCATCCACCAATTCAAAATCATTGATGTAGACCGGGGGAAAGACACCCGGAATGGCAACGGTTGCCAGCACTGCCTGAATGACATTGCCTTTATTGAGGATGATTTCTTGTTTGGAGCGGATATCCACAGCAGTCAATGCCAGCGGTATTGATAAATCCGTAAAATTTTTATCTTCCAGATAGGAATTTAGAAAGTTGACCAACCCCGCTAAGCCAAGCAGTGAAGGTGGATCTTCAGGTTTTCGGGCAAAAAAGTCCTTATGATTGACCATTCCCAATTCGGAAATAATGTGATCAAGGTTCACACCGGCAGCATAAACTGCGCCAACAATACCGCCAGCACTGGTGCCGGCTATTGCGCGAATTTTAAAACCTTCTTTTTCCAATCGCTTAATTACACCAATGTGGGCGATGCCTTTAACCCCACCGCCACCTAAAGCCAATGCGATCTCGGTCATCCATGTCCTCCTCTGAGAAAAATCCGTATCAAACCTTGCAAAGTATAACAGAGAGAGCCTTTTTTAGTGCAAGGATGTCTGATTCGTCATTGTAAATTTGAACTGAAAAGCGAAGCAAAGGACAATTACGCCAGCGGGTGATGGGTATTTCAACATGAAATTCCCGATACAACCGCTCTTGAACTTCAAGAGCATTAATCCCCTCAGGTAAAGGTACAGTGCCCATCTGCACATACCACTGAGAATCATCGGGATACAACCCCGGAAGACCTGTGACCTCTTCGATACTATGACGCGCCACGGAGGCAAGTTTATGGCACCGGATGCGCAATTCATCCCATCCAAGTTGGTGTTGAAACTTAATGGCATCCGATACTGCTAAAAAGGCTGAAATATCGCGCGTGCCGCTCCATTCCAGATAATCTATAAACGGAGACTCGCCCGGTGGTTCACTTTGCCAGCCCCAGGAAACGATCAGGGGTTCAATCAGCCCTTGCACTTCTGAACGCGCATAGAGAAATGCAGACCCCTTTGGTGCGCATAGCCATTTATGGAGATTGCCGACGTAAAAATCTGCTCCAATTTTTTCCAGATGTAGGTCAATTTGTCCGGGGGCATGTGCGCCGTCCACAATCGTCAAAATCCCTTTTTGGCGTGCCCGTTCACAAATCGCCTGAATCGGAAAAATTAAGGCGGTAGGAGAAGTGATGTGGCTGATGAATATTACCTTAGTGCGAGGGGTCACTCCTTTCCAGAGGTCTGCAATAATTTGCTCCCGTTTTTGTACTGGCAAGTTTATCGGCTGATTGATATACTTGAAACCGCGCTTTTGAGAGAGGAAACGCCATGTGCGATCCAGTGCGCCGTATTCATGATCGGTGCTCAGTACCTCGTCTTCGCTGGAAAGATTCAAACTGCGGGCAATGATGTTCAAGCCGGTTGTCGCATTGGTCACATAGACCAGATTGGCGGGTTGGGTGTGAAGATATTCGGCTAAGGCTGACCGG
The DNA here is from genome assembly GCF_034432615.1 of Bellilinea sp. Taxonomy (GTDB): domain Bacteria; phylum Chloroflexota; class Anaerolineae; order Anaerolineales; family Anaerolineaceae; genus Bellilinea. The sequence continues at coordinate 7,583 of NZ_DAOUBL010000155.1, forward strand.
GATTGAAATAAAAGCTCTTTGGCCCTGCGCCCCAAAAATTCAACCGGCTGGCGTTCGAGTTCTCTCTGCCAGTACTGATAACGTTCAAAAACGGGAATCGGGGTGGCTCCAAAAGAACCGTGATTAAGAAAGACGATATCCGGTCTCAGTAAAAACAAAGAGCGATAAGGTGATTTTGAGTAATCTGTTTGGGCATTCATACCATTGGTCTCCGCTATGGCATTCCGTTTAATTTCAATCTTACCACCTCAAGCCTCTTCACAGGCAAAACGCAATTTTTATCATTTTTATGCTGATGTGATCTGGTTTGGGGTGATGAATGGCAGTGTGCTTTCATTTCTGGCAGTGTATGCCACCCGGATCGGGGCAAACGCCCAACAAATTGGTCTTATCAATGCTGCGCCTGCCATCATGGCTTTGTTGTTTTCGCTGCCTTTTGGGGCATGGATTGAGCCGCAATCCAAACGCAGAGCGACCTTGATTACCGCGCTCCTGATGCGGCTTTTTTATTTTCCCCTTTTCCTGATCCCTTCCCGTTTACCGATTGAAATTCAAGTTCCTGTAATTCTTGCAATGGTTTTCCTGATGCACATTCCTGCAACCGGTTTGGGTGTGGCGTTCAATGCCTTGTTTGCCGAAGCAATTCCTATTCAAGACCGCGCGCAAATTGCAGGTGTCCGCAATGTCTTTTTTGCCATAGTTTCGATTGTAACCTCGTTAACCTGTGGGTATATTTTGAATCATTTTGTTTTTCCACTGGGTTATCAGATTGTTTTTGCTATTGGATTTTTCAGCGCAGCACTTTCCACCTTGCATTTAGGGTTGATTCGCCCTCCCATCCAACAAGAGGATGGAGTGAAATTTATACCTGAAAAGCAAAGAGATGAATCGGAAATCACGGAAAATCAACCTAAGAAGCCATTTGAAATTCTCTTAACAAAAGACCTGCATATCGAAATTATTAAGAGTCCCTTTCGTTCGGTCTTATGGATGATGTTTTCTTTTCATTTTGCTCAATTTCTTCCACTACCTTTATTCCCCGTTTTTGCGGTTAAGGTATTGGGGGTGTCGGACCAGGTGATCAGCGTTGCCAACGCCATCTTTTTCCTTGCCATGTTGATGATTTCAAGTCAGGTGTCAAGACTGGTGGGGCGGTTGGGTAACCAGAAGATTACCGGGCTGGGATTAATCTTTTTGTCCGGGTATCCATTTATTCTGAGCCTTTCGCATGGCGCTTTGCCTTATCTGGCTGCCCACTTGCTGGGTGGGACGGGTTGGGGCTTGGCGAGTAGCGCGATGTTTAATTTTGTTCTGGAAAAAGCTCCCAGCGAGACACGCTCTGCGCATCTTGCATGGTTTAATTTGTTCGCCAACGCAGGTATTCTTTTGGGTTCTCTGATTGGTCCATGGGTGAGTTCACTGATTGGCATTCGTTGGGCATTATTCTTTTTTGCGATCTTCCGGTTTTGGTCGGGGTTGAACATAGTCCGCTGGAAGTAGATGTGTTAAAATCGCTGATATGTCTGTGAAAGTTGTTGCCACGAACCGCAAAGCTCGTTTTGAATATTTTTTACTGGACACTTTTGAGGCGGGAATCGCGCTTCAGGGGAGTGAAATCAAATCCATTCGAGCAGGTCAGATCAGCCTGGCAGAAGCCTATGTGCAGACTGATGGCAAGGAAGCCTGGCTGATTAATGCTCACATCGCTCCCTACGAACAAGCCAACCGCTTCAACCATGACCCCCGCCGGCCACGCAAGTTACTCCTTCATAAAAGGGAAATAAGAGAGCTCTGGAATGCAGTACGTCAGAAGGGCGTGACCATTGTTCCGGTTCAGGTATATTTGAAGGAGGGCAAAGCCAAAGTGGAAATTGCCATTGCAAAGGGGAAAAAATTGTATGATAAGCGCCATGAGATTGCCAAGCGTGATCAGACCAGAGAAATCGAAAGAGAACGAGGACGTGATTTATAAGGCAATGTTGACCCCGTTCATTCTGGGGGTTCAAAATGCTTGGAAATAACTGGCTAGCCCTGGCTGTAACTTTCGCCTTAGCCTTGCTATGGTTACGGTTTAATGATTACCTTGCCCATCGGGGTTGGGTAAGTTCCCAATTGAGCCGTAAAATCATTCACGCCGGGACAGGTCCAATCTTTGTTTTATGCTGGTTGTTGTTTGCTGATGAGCCATCCTCCCGATGGCTGGCTGCACTGGTGCCTTTTGCCATCACGGTTCAATTTTTTCTGATTGGAATTGGGGTTATTCGAGATCAGGCGGCGGTGGACGGGATGTCGCGCAGTGGCGACCCGCGCGAAATTCTAAAGGGGCCGCTCTATTATGGCATTGTTTTTGTCATTCTTACCATTGTGTACTGGTATGACTCGCCCATCGGAATCACGGCTTTGATGATGATGTGTGGTGGTGATGGACTGGCAGATGTGATCGGCAAGAGACTGCCCAGTCAACCAATCCCCTGGTCGCCAAGAAAAACATGGATGGGAACAGCCACGATGTTCCTGGCGGGGTGGCTTTTTTCAATTCTTATTCTGGTGGTTTTTGTATTTGCCGGTAAATTTTCCGTGGCACTTTCTTCGCTCTTTTTCCCGGTAACCATTCTGGCGTTAATAGCAACACTGGTCGAATCGTTACCCATGAGAGATATTGATAACCTGACCGTACCGCTGGTTTGTGTTGCATTTGGTCATCTGCTTTTCTAACCCAAGAGGCACCCAATGATTCGACTTGATGGCAATCACCTGGATATTCAAAGCCTGGTATCTGTTGCGCGTTATGGTGAAGAAGTGGAGATTGCTCCCGAGGGGAAAGAAAACTTAAGACGATCCCGCGATGTCTTAGAGACAATTCTAAAATCCAATCAGGCTGTATATGGAATCAATACCGGCTTTGGTATTTTTTCGGAGAAGCGCATCCCAATTGAAGATAGCAACCGCCTCAGCCGAAATTTGATTCTGAGCCATGCTGTAGCAGTGGGTGATCCATTGCCTGGGGAGGTTGTGCGGGCAGCTATGCTGGTTCGTGCCAATACGCTGGTAAAGGGTTATTCGGGTGTGCGCGAGGAAGTTGCCCAGACACTGGTGCAAATGCTGAACAATAAGGTGACACCGCTGGTACCGCAGCAAGGCTCGCTTGGTTCTTCAGGTGATTTAAGCCCTTTATCTCATCTGGCATTGGTGTTCACAACCGATGATGCGGATCGTGAGGAAGAATCAGGTTGGGCTGAATATGGAGGAGAAATTCTGACCGGCAAACAGGCGATGAAACTGGCGGGAATTCCTCGTTTGGTTCTTGGACCAAAAGAAGGATTGGCGATCAATAATGGAGCAACCTTCAGCGCTGCAATGGCAGCCTTGATTGTTCATGACGCTTACCAGGCAATTCATATTGCGAATAAAGCCACGGCTTTAAGTTTGGAGGCGTTGCTGGGTTGTTCATCAGCATTTGATGAACGGATTCATCAGGTTCGCGACCAGGACGGGCAATTGCGCGTAGCCAGTGAAATCAGAGCAGAGATAAAAGGCAGCACATTTATTGATGCAGCCTGTCGTGTTCAGGATGCTTACTCACTGAGATGTACCCCTCAGGTTCATGGGACGATTCTTGAAACGATTGAATTTACCGAACGGATTATTCAAAAAGAATTGAACGCAGCAACCGACAATCCCTTACTGTTTGAGCCGGATGTTGCGCTTTCTGGTGGGAATTTTCACGGTGAGCCGATTGGTCTGGTAATGGATTTTCTGGGGATTGCACTGGCGGAACTGGCTGCAATTTCGGAAAGAAGGACTTTTCGGTTATTGGATGCGAAATTAAACGGCGGACTGCCGCCCATGCTGGTTGATTCTCCGGATGCTGCGGGGCTCAATTCAGGCTTGATGATGCCGCATTACACAGCGGCCTCCCTGGTGCTGGAAAATCAAACACTGGCACATCCCGATAGTGTGCATTCATTGCCCACCTCCGGCGGGCAGGAGGATCACAATGCCAATGCCATGACAGCCGCCCGTCACTGCTGGAGGATTTTACGCAACACGCAGCGAGTGTTGGCGATTGAGCTTTATACCGCGGCTCGGGCGGTTGACTTGCGCATGAGGCAGATGCCTAAACACCATTTAGGACAAGGAACACAACACTTGTGGTCTTTGTTGAGAGATCATGTGCCTTACCGGCAAGGGGACGCATGGTGGGCGCCTGAGATTGCAATTATTGAACAGTTAATCGAAAGCGGGCAATTGGTGTGGTAAACTCTTATGTGCTTTTAATTGAGTGTTGATTGACAAATTAGATTTTTCTGGTTATCTTTTTGACTATGAAATGGGCAGAAACCCGCTTATCTCGAAGGAACTTTCTCAAACTGGGTTTATTTGGTTTGGGCAGTCTGGCTATGCGCCCTTGGAAAGTGTGGGGCGATCTGGTTCGGGAATGGCCGGATGCTGAACGGTTGGGAAGAGTATGCGTTGGTAAAGTCAATGTGCGTAAAAAGCCATCCGTTGAGGCGGATTCGGTGGGGGAATTGTATGAGGATGCGGTAGTCATCTGGCTGCGGGAGGTCATCGGCGAAGCGCCTTTGGGAAGACAAAGCCGGCGCTGGGTCGAAACACCGGATGGTTTCGTTTACGCCCCCAGCCTTCAACCGGTGAAGTACCAGCCTAACCAGCCGTTGACTGAATTACCTGTAACCAGCATCGGGCGCGGGATGTGGGTGGAGGTGACCATACCCCATACACAGATTTTTTTGGAAAACCGTTCACCGGCTTCTCCGTGGCTAAAATATACGATCGAGTACAATACCGTTCCGCGGCTTTATTACAGTCAAATTTTATGGGTGGATGATGTTCGTGCCAATTCCCAGGGGCAAATTCTTTATCGGGTTAATGAACGCTTTGGTTCTTACGGAGATGTTTTCTGGGCAGCAGCTGAAGCGTTCCGTCCGCTCAAACCGGAAGAACTCGAACCGATTCATCCTGAGGTTGAAAATAAGCGCATTGTGGTAGATGTAACCCCCACACGGCAAATTTTAACCTGTTACGAGGGGCGCAGCGAGGTGTATGCCTGCCTGATTTCTTCCGGGGCAATCTGGAATGCAGCCGGAGAGGTTGTAGAAGCCTGGCGAACACCCATCGGTGCCCATCCGATTTGGAGAAAATCCGTATCCATTCATATGAGCGGCGGTCAAACTGGCACAGGTTATGATCTGCCCGGTGTTGCGTGGACGACTTTGTTCACCGGTGAGGGGGTAGCTATCCATTCGACCTTTTGGCACAACGACTTTGGGACACCACGCTCACGGGGTTGCATTAATTGTGCTCCGGAAGATGCTCATTTTATCTTTCGATGGACTTTACCGGTTGTTCCTTATGATCCCGGTGATATACAAGTGGGGATGCCGGGTGGAACAATTGTGGACGTAATTGAGAAATGATTTCGGAGAGGATATGTTAACGGTCAATGTGACGGCAGGTTTGGCATTTTTAGCAGGACTGGCTTCTTTTCTATCCCCTTGTGTTTTTGCACTGATCCCTGCTTATATTGGTTATCTGAGTGGTAGTTCTGTGGCAGCAGCCCAAACCGAACCGCAGCGAATTAACACCCTCAATACGCTGATGCACGGTGTGGCTTTTATTCTTGGCTTTAGCGCTGTATTTTTGACGCTTGGTCTCACCATGTCGGCGGTGGGCAGTTTGTTATATGACTTTCGCAGCGTTTTGTCCAAACTGGGCGGTCTGATTGTGATTGTTTTTGGGCTGCACATGACCGGTTTGCTGCGTCTCAGTTTTCTTGAATACGACTTGCGTCCCCAGACCAAAATGCAGCAGAATCGCAGTCTGTTTTCTTCTGCCTTATTGGGAATTACTTTCTCGGCCGGCTGGTCACCGTGTATTGGGCCGGTTTTGGGGATGATTCTCACGCTGGCGATCAACAGCGGTTCTATCCATCAAGGACTGGTGTTGTTAGGCTTTTACTCTGCGGGTCTGGCTGTGCCATTTTTACTGGCGGCGCTGGGAATTGGATGGGTTACAAAATTGCTCCGTAAGCATGGGAAAGTCATGTTTTACATTGAGAAAGCCATGGGGGTGTTGATGATTATTGTTGGAGTGATGTTGTTTTTGGGGGTCTTCAATCAACTGGCTCAACTGGGTACTTTTGTTGATTTTGGACTTTGAGGCAGATCAGGGTGAATTGGAAATCGGCCATCTTGCTTTTGGGAGGATTAGCGTTTGGCGGTCTATTGGGATTGCTCATCTTTTTAGGAGGTAACCAACCGCTGACCGCCCAACGTGAGCGACAGATTCCACAAAGCGGGCAAAAGTTTCCAGATTTTTCGCTTGAATCCTTGGATGGGGAAAAGATTACCTTTTCTGAACTGGTTGGCAAACCGATTGTGGTTAATTTTTGGGCAACGTGGTGTGATCCGTGCAAGGAGGAAATGCCCCTTTTTGAAGCCATTTACCGGGAAAGTTCTGGGATTGTGGTGCTTGGTGTCAATTATAATGAACCGGCCAATATCATTCGACGATTTGTTGAGGAAAGAGGAATAACCTTTCCCGTTTTGTTGGATGCAGACGGTAAAATTGCGGAAAGATTTCAAGTTTTTGGTTTCCCGACAACCTATTTCATTGATCGTGATGGGATCTTGAGGAGCACGCACGTTGGCCAGCTGGATGAACAAATTCTCTCATCCTATTTAGAGAAAATTGGAGCAGCCCCATGATGGTGGTTACTTTATTCGTTAAGCAGGGCGACCCGGCGGTTGAAACAGTGGTAGAGATGTTGAACCGCTTGAAAGATGAATATCCGCATCAGCTTGCAGTTGTTGCTATTGACCAGGATGAAGGTTTGAGAGCTGTATATGAGAAGGACGCTCCGGTTGTTCAGGTTGGGCCATATCGGCTGGGTTCCCCCTTTCGTGAACAAGATTTAAGGGTAACGTTGGGGGCAGCACTCGATCGTGCCAGACATCTGAATGCAGTAGGTGATGAAAGTTATTCAAAACGGGTTGAGCGGGGTAGAAAGGTCAGCACAGCCGACCGAATTTCATTGTGGCTGAGCAACCGCTATATGTGGTTGATCAATTTCTTTATTTTTCTGTATGTGGGCTTACCGTTTCTTGCTCCAGTGCTGGCTTTGAATGGTGTTCAAACGCCTGCGAGGATTCTGTACACCATTTACAGTCCGTTGTGTCACCAATTGACCTTCCGCTCATGGTTCCTGTTTGGAATGCAGCCTTACTACCCGCGCAGCCTTGCAGAGGTACAAAATTTAGCCTCATACGAGCAGGTGTTCAGCGTACCCCCAACCGATCTGGCATTTGCCCGCCAGTTTACCGGAATGGAAGAAATCGGCTATGGGGCAGGCAGAATCGGGTTCAAAGTTGCCTTATGTCAACGGGATGTGGCAATTTATGCATCTCTACTGGCATTTGGGTTGATTTTTTCGCTCTCTGGCAGAAAAATAAAATCATTGCCGTGGTATCTCTGGCTAATTTTCGGTCTGTTACCAATTGGATTAGATGGATTTTCCCAATTGCCCAGCCTGCTGTCATTTTTATCTGAATTGCCCGTTTTTCGGGAAAGTACCCCTCTCTTGAGAACAATGACCGGCGTCCTTTTTGGTGGTACAACCGGCTGGTATCTCTTTCCGATGATTGAAGAAAGTATGCGCGAAACCAGGACGTTGTTGAGCCAAAAAAGAACGATTGTTGCTCAAATTCAATCCGAAGGGAATTGATGGAATGCCATTTATTCAAGCGAATGGCTTAGAGTATTACCAATTTGAACTGCTTGGTAATCAGGTTACCCATGCTGTTTTCACCCGTAAGGGAGGGGTAAGCCCGCAACCCTGGGCGAGCCTGAATTTAGGTGGAACGGTAGGAGATAGCCGTGAGAATGTAATTGAAAATCGCCGGCGCATCTTTGAAACGCTGGGGATAGAAGTTTCATCCATTTTTGATGTGTGGCAGGTTCATTCTGATAAAGTGATATTTACACAAAAATCCCGTCCCCTTGATCAGCCTCATGAGAAAGGGGATGCGATTGTGACGAAGAACCCAGATGTCACCCTGTTCATGAGGTTTGCAGATTGTGTTCCAATTTTATTGTATGATCCGGTTCAACGGGTGATTGGTTTGATTCATGCCGGTTGGAAGGGTACGGTTCAGAAAATCACCTCAAAAACGGTGCGTTTTATGGTTGAACATTTTGACTGTCAACCGGATAATATTCTTGCCGGGATAGGACCTTCAATAGGAGTAGATCATTACCTCATTGGGGAAGATGTTGCGAGAAAAGTGAAAGAAACTTTTGGGACCAAAGCGTCACGCGTGCTATCCACAACCAACGGTTTGATTCATTTTGATTTATGGGCAGCCAATGAAATCCTTTTGAGGGAAGTTGGGGTAAAATCCATTGAAGTTTCGAAACAGTGTACGGCCTGTGATCTTGAACGGTGGTTTTCTCATCGTGCGGAACAGGGCAGTACAGGCCGATTTGCAGCCTTAATCAAATTACATCAATCATGAGAGGGAATATCCGGCAAAATGCCTTTGAGTGTTGAGGAGATCCGTTCCAATTACCTGAGGGTACAGGAAGAAATCCATCGGACAGCCTTAAAGTGTGGCAGAAATCCGGCGGAAGTTCGAATCGTTGTTGTGTCTAAGAGTCAACCGGTGGAGGTCATCAAAGCGGCAATTCAAGCCGGCATCCACTGTTTTGGTGAAAATTACCCGGAAGAAGCCGCTGAAAAAATCAATGCTCTCCACGGTGTTGAAGATGTGGAATGGCACATGATTGGACACCTTCAAAGTCGAAAAGCCAAACTGGTTGCCGCTCATTTTGACTGGATGCATTCAGTGGATAGCGTGCGGATTGCAGAAAAGCTGGAGCGGTTGCTCGAGGAACAGAAAAAATACTTAAGGGTGTTGTTGGAGTTTAATGTGGGGGGTGAGGAATCCAAGTATGGCTGGTTAGCCAGGGAGAGAGACCGTTGGCCTGAATTGATTACGGAAATTGAACAAATTCAGGCTTTTTCACACCTTCAAATCTGCGGTTTGATGACGATGCCACCTCTAACTTCCACCTTACAGGAAGCACAAGGTTTTTTTCGTCAGCTTAGACTGCTTAGAGATTTTTTACAGGCAAAGTTGCCACACCTCAACCTTACAGAATTATCCATGGGTACCAGCGCTGACTTTCCTGCTGCGATCATGGAAGGTGCTACCCTGGTGAGAATCGGTCAGGCAATTTTAGGGCCGAGAGACTATCAGAAAGGTCGAACCTATGATTGATCTATTAATTTCTTTAATTCAAGCTATCGGCAGTTTGTTATTAATTGTTGTCATTGTCAGTGTTGTGCTTTCGTATTTTATGTCGCCTTACCACCCGCTCCGTTCAAATCTGGACCGAATTGTTGAGCCATTGCTTAATCCAATTCGACGGGTTGTACCGCCGTTGGGTATGATTGATTTCAGCCCATTGATTCTCATCATATTAATTCAAGTTGTGGAAACTTTATTAATTTCGCTGCTAGCTTCTTTCAGGTAGTCAAATGGCAAATCCAAAGAAACCCCGTTTCCACGATGCAAAAGCTGGTTCAGCAATTACCGTCAGCCTGCATTTGAATGCCAAAGCGAACAAAATTGAAAAAGTATTACCTGACGGTACCCTGCAGATAGGAATGGTCAATCCACAGGGTGATTCAACACTTGATGCTGAATTGTTGAGGTACTTGTCGGAATTGTTTGGAGTGCCCCTTAACTGTTTTGAAATCATTGGCGGTAAAAATTCAACCAATAAACTGATCAGCATTATCGGTGTCAGTGTGGAACAGGTTCAGCAAATTGTTGGGAGAGTAGCAAAAATCCCCTCATAAAAGAATTAATTATTACAAAGAGACATAAACCACAGGGCAAAATTGGCCGTATCCCGCATTTCCAGTTGATTGGAAAACAGCAAGGGATAGATTTGGGAAATCACCTTATCCTGAGGATGATGACGTAAAAACCACAGTGCGGCAATCTTTTCATCATCGCTGCCGTTTGCGAGCACTTCAAAAAGAAGCGGAATTGCCGGATCGCCTTTGGAAATACCCAAACCTCTTTTGGCGGCAAAGGCGATCAACCATGAAGTATCAGCCGGTTCTTTTTGTCGTTTGGGGATAAAGGGATTCGATTTTTGACGATTTTCCAATGCCTGGCCGGCGGCATTGCGGACAACCCATTGGCTGTCTTCAACAGCAATCTTTTCCAGCAAGTCAACCACCCAATCGCTTTGAATCAAAGATAAACCAAACACTGCTGAACGTCTGACGAGCAAGTCCTCCGATTCGACCAGTTCTTTGAGGCAGGCATGTCCTTTTTGGGTATCCAATGCCAGGGTTTCAGCTGCGGCTAAGCGCAACGTTTCATCTGCAAAATGGATACAATCTTTAATGGCTCTTTCAGCTTCCGGGTTTTCAAAACAGGCAAGAGCAAAGCAGGCCGAAATGCGAGTGTCGGGGTTTTCATCATTGAGCAGAGAAATGAGATTGGGAATAGTTTTACTGTCCTGTAATGCTCCACATCCCAAGGCAGCAATGGAACGCATAGCCGGTGAAGAGTGAGTTAGAAACTGCTTAAAAAGCAAAGTTAATGCCGGATCATTTGAGGAAGCACTACCAGCCAGGATACGTAAGCGCAAAGAATAGGGGAGCATCTCGTTTTGCAGATAGGGAATGCTTATTCTCAATACCAATGAACGCGCCGGGTGATTGGATGGTGTGTCCTTGATCCAGCGCAGACCGTTGATCAGATTGGTGTAGAAGGGGGATGCATCCTGTTTCAGATAACTTTCAAGCCAATTACCGGGATGAAATATTGCCATGTAGTGATAATATTCATCCTCGACTGAGGAATATACCGTGGAGGGCGGGGAGAAGTCAGCAGGTGAGGATTGAGTTGCCGCCAGATAACCCGTCCAGACTGGAGAAGAAAATCTCACTTGGTCTCCCTGATGTTCTGTAAGAATTCCAGAATCCAGCATAATGGATAAAATCCGGCCGCCGGAGGTCACAGGTTTTGCGCTCATCTCTTTTTGCAAAGAGGGTGGGGTGCTAATTTTTTCCTCTTGTATCAGTTTTTCCTCTTCATCTTGATTCAACCGAACGCTGGAAAGTGTCTTTTCCGCATCCGAAAAATCTAGAAATGCTGAGCGTTGGCGAAGCATGGCATTCGCCAGCAGACCCATTGCGGTAATTGGCACGCGATATTGAGTTTGCCTGATCAAACAGGCTGAAATCGCCTCGTATTCTTCATTGCCGGTCAGGTCGCCTGCGTAGGTTCCCCAGACCTTTAGTGTCCATTGTAGTGGGGTGTAATAGAGCGGATCGTAACCAAGCCAGTTCGTGACCAGTAAATTATCCAAAATTTCCAGATTTTGCTGTTGAGAGGCGGAAACACCAATCAAATTGTTCCATAATACGCCCCAGCGGTTGATAAAATCGGTCAATTCCGCTTTTGTCCAACCGGCTACGACAAAAGGCTCAAATCCAATCCGGTTTAAACCATTCATATATTGGTTGCCAGCTGAAACAACGATACGGACGGATGGGTACTGGCTGGTTAACTCCTTCAGATAAGAATGAACAAGAGAAAATTGCTCTTTGTTCAATTCATCAAGTCCATCAAAAATGCAAATAGCCCTTCCTTCCTGAAAGGTGAGGCGGATAAACCCGGGAATTTGGGGTAATGAGGTCACGGGAGCGGTGGCGGAAATAGCTTTGATGATCGGATCCAAAAGATCATTTTTGGGTGTGCTTTGGAAATCCAGATCAAGAATGTGAAGATAGATTGGTAAAAAATCCCCCCATTTACCCGCTTTTTCATCCTGACGGGCAATTGTGGAAGTTAAGTACGCCAGGGCGGTAGATTTTCCCGCACCGGCATCACCCAGCAGTGCAAGATGACATTCACCTTGCAATGCTTCAAAGATGGTTAAGCGGGGGCTGCCAAAGCGAACCGCGAATTGAGGAAATTCCGGCAAAAAAGGCAGGATGCGAGAAGCATAGCGTTCAATACTGATTGGCGTTTGTGGGTCTACCTGGGGAGGGGGTGCAAGCACATGAGGTTCGACCAAAATTTCATCGAGGGAGAATAAAGAAGCGCTCAGGTGATTGCGTTGTGCTCTACGAAGGGCATCTTGCCTGAGCGCGCTTTCGACGCCGGACATTCTTTTTCTTCGATTGGCATCCACGACTTGCTGGATGGTCTGGCGGATGAACGGCATTCCTTTCCAGAGTCGATTTATCAGCAACCAGAAAAGGGTTCCGCCGATAAATCCAAGCCAGAAGGAAATGCGATCTAAAGCGAAATCATCCATCCCAAACATAATCGCCTAACCCGCATAGATAATTCTGCCACAAGATGGGCAGTAAAATACAGTAGAAGGGGATCGGGCAGATTGGCATTGAGCCGGCGTAAGTCCTGCCCCACACGCTGTGCAGGATGAATCCTCAACCCTTGCGACAGCAATCCCCTGTTTTATTTGACGAAGGTTTTCGTATTCCGCGAGCATAGCCGGCTGAATTTGAGAAACAATCGCCTGTCTTTCGATCATCAGTCTTTGCTGATCATTTTCCAGTCGAGTTTTTTCACCCATCAATCCAGAATGACTTTGAGCAACTTCGGCCTCAACCTGGAGAAGGGTTTGTTGGAGTTGATCGTATTCCTTTTTTGCCTCTTCCATCTGAATCATGACTTCAAGCTGTTGATCTTCTAAACCGGCTATACTCCGTTTTAGAGCGGCGACTTCGTTTTGTAAGTCTTGAAGTTCTTTGGGAACTTTGATCCTGCCGGAATACAAGTTGGCTTCGCTTTGTTCCAGTTTCAAGCGGCGGGTTTCGACATCATGTTCAATCTTTTTTAATTCGTGCTGGATGCGGTTGAGCTTTTCGGCGGCGTGGTTGTGCAGGTCTCTGGCATTTTTCAAGCGGGAGTCGTTCTCAATCTGTTGCAGGATTGAGGTAATCCTTTGCTGAATTTGGTCCAGTCGGGTATCTACCTTTTGCAGTTGGTACAGATGAAAAGATTGACTCATGGGTTTGTTCGGGAGAATATTTTTAGATCAAGATGTCTTTTTTGAATTGCGGTGACTTTTCTTCTCAAGTATACTTCAATTCGAATTCCCCTATGTCCCAAAAAACCTCTCGAGTTATTGTTCTCCTTGGCTTAATTCTAAGCCTGTTGCCATTTCTGGCAGGTTTGCTGTTTCAGGACGAGCATCACATTTACAGCGGTTTGTTGTTGAACCCAAGTGATGGGTACAGCTATCTGGCAAAAATGCAAATTGGTGTAAGAGGCGAATGGATTTTTCATTTGCCTTATACACCGCAAGAAGGACCAGGCGCATACCTTTTCTTGTTTTACATTCTGCTTGGACATATTGCCAGAATACTCAATCTGCAGCCAATTTTTGTTTTTCATCTCGCCCGTATGATTGCAGCGGCTGTTTTTATTTGTGGGTTAAACGCATTTTTACGCTCCATTCAAGTTAAATGGCTTGAAACCACCCACAATTATCTTTTTGCGGTGATTTTATTTGGTTCGGGATTGGGCTGGCTTGCGGGTTTGTTGGGTGTTTTTACAATGGATTTTTGGGTTGCCGAAGCCTATCCTTTCTTAACCCTGATCGCAAATCCGCACTTCCCGTTGGGTAGTGGGTTATTGCTCTTGTTTTTGAGTCGATACCAGCAAGAAGGGGGGCGGGTGCACTGGTATGATCCTTTTTTAGGTGCAGCATTGGGGATCATTTTACCTTTTGGAGTGGTGGTTGGGGTAACGGTGAGTGTGATCTATAATCTATTACTGCTGATCCAACGCCAAACCATACAATGGAAACTGCCTTTGGTTTATTTTTTGCCATCTGGAATCGTTCTGATCTATCAATATGCGGCGATACTATCCGATCCTTTACTGGCAGAATGGAATAATCAAAATCAGACGCCAACCCCCTCACTGCCTATGGTTCTCATCTCATTTGCCCCGCTGATTTTGCTGGCGTTGATTGAATTAATTTTCTGGGTTTTCAAAGACCGTGATTCGAATCTCAATTTAACGGTAGCCTGGTTCATCAGCGGAATTGGCCTCGCCTATTTTCCGTTTGCGCTTCAACGAAGGTTTTTATTGGGTTGGTTAATTCCGGTTGGGATTTTAGCGATTATTGGGTTGGGTAAAGTTGTTAATTATCAAATGCCCAAGTTTCGCAAATGGTTCTGGTTTATTTTGCCAGTCAGCGTTTTGACCAATCTTTTTTTGCTTCTGGGCGCCTGGCAAGCTTTTGTCCAAAATCAATCTCCTTTATATTTAACACAATCTGAACATATTGCTCTGAAATGGATGCAACAGGAAATTTGCGACAAAAGATCAGTCATATTAGCGCCTGAGAATTTTGGATTGCTCATCCCTGCCCATACAAATTGCCGGGTGGTTTATGGGCATCCGTTTGAAACGATCCATGCGGAAGAAACATTAAGATGGCTTGACCTATTTTACAATAAGAGAATTGAGGATGATCTTCTGGATCAATTTTTTGAACAGTATCCAGTAGGTTATATTGTCTGGACAAAAAGCCTGGATACTCCCCCTGCCGGTTGGAGTCAAAAGCTGTCACTTGTTTATGAAAATGAGCAAATCCTCATTTATCAAATGAGACGAAATTCATGATCCGCAAAAAATGGTGGTATCTGATTCTGGTTATTCCCTTATTGCCCTGGTTAATTCGTTCCGCTAATTTTTTCTATCCAAGGTATTCTGAATTTTCCGATCTGACGATCACTCACCTGCCGAATGCCATTTATCTGGTGAATAGTATTAAGAATTTTGGGGTTCTTCCCCTGTGGTCAGATTTGATTTTCGGAGGCTACCCTTTTGCTGCCAATCCGCTGTCAGGATTGTGGTACCCGCCGGGGTGGCTGGCCTATATTTTCCCTCAACCATTGGGCTTCAATCTGGTTGTGATTATCCATTTATTTTGGGGAGCAATTGGATTCAAGCGATTTTTAGATTATCTGGGATTACAAAGCCAGGCCAGTTTACTGGGGGTGTTTGGTTTTTTGCTGATGCCCAAATTGTTTGCTCATTATGCGGCCGGTCACATTACGATGGTATATGCAGTTTGTTGGACGCCGTGGATTTTGTTTAATCAAGCTGCTAATCAGCGGATTTCTCGTCCGGTTGTTTCGGCTGCCATATTGGGCTTAATTGCTTTGGCTGATGTACGCTGGCTGGCCTATGCACTCTTGTTATGGGGAGGATTCGTCATTTTTGAACAGAAACCATTATTCAAACCCATTCCTCTGTTGATCAAAATTAAGCATATCGCTGAAATTCCCATTGTTCTAGTGGGGGCAATTTTGCTGGCGGCTGTCATATTGTTGCCGCTGGCTGAATTTACACGCCATTCCACACGTATTTTTATGGATTTAAGAGATTTAGCGGTGAACTCCCTACCGGTTGAAGAGTTATTAGGGTTGTGGATACCCGATTTTGGCGGCTTCGCGGAATGGACTTTATACCCCGGCGCAATTATTATCTGTCTTGGTATTTACTGCCTTTCTTTGCCCAATCTGCGTAAAAAAACCAGATTCTGGTGGATGGTGGTGATTTTCAGTTTGCTGCTGGCAGTCGGAGATGCGTTGCCGTTCTTCTCGGTACTATCCCGTTTACCGGCAATGGATTTATTGCGTGTGCCCACCCGTTTTTACTTTATGGGGGGAATGTCTTTTCCAATTTTGGCCGCCTGCGGGCTAAATGACCTGTTGCAAAGAGAACAATTATTCCGCCCTGACCCGGTATTTTTCATGACCCCTTTTGTTGCTTTTACAGGTTTCTTTGGGCTGGGTTTCCTTGTGCTTGGTGAAAGGTTACCTGCAAACTTGATTTGGGGTTTCGTTATTTTTCTGGTTGTTATTTTCTTAATTGCAGTATTGGAACGAAACCGAAGGTATGTGGAAATTGGCGGTTGGATGTTCGTTCTTCTGCTGGTGCTGGATTTGACCTTGGTTAATTTTCAAAGCATACAGGTGATAACCTCCGATGAAGTTTTTGGAGAAAACCGCCAAACGGTTGAATTCCTAAAGTCCCAAACCGGAGATTTCCGGGTTTATACACCCTCCTACAGCATTCCCCAACACATTGCGGCTTTGAATGGAATCAAGATAGTAAATGGGATTGATCCGTTAATCCTCAGATCCTATCAAGAGTTTTTTATCAAAGCAAGTGGAGTGCCCCTCGAATCCTACAGTGTTACCTTGCCCCCTTTTCCTACCAATGATCCGGAAACGGATAATCAAAAATTCACCCCGGATTTGGAACTGATGAGTTTATTGGGTGTCAGATTTATAGTGTCTGAGTTTGATATCGCTCCGTTCCAACCGTATCAAGTTGCCCAATTTTCAGAAAGCCGTGTTTATGAAAACCCCTACTTCTCCGGAATGGCATGGGTTGAACGCGAAAATAGAAAATATCCGGTGGAATTTAAGCAAATACAACCCAACAAAATTGAATTCAAGGCAAATGGGCCGGGTAAATTGTTTCTCTCTCACATAGACTATCCGGGATGGATGGTCTTCATAGATGATCAACCTTCAACATTTGGAAAAATTTATAATTTGTTTCCAGTGCTGGATTTGCCTGATGGATTCCATGAAATTCGATTGGAGTTCAGGCCTGTGCCGGTTTATCTCGGCGCATCGATAAGCGCCATAGCCTGGCTGGGTGTTATCTTGTTTTTGCTTCTTAAGCGATTCAATGACAAGAATTGAAAAAAAAGTTCTTATTCTATTTTGGATATTTACGGCAGCCATCACTTCATTGCCATACCTTTTAGGATGGGTATTGGCCGGTGATAATTCTAGTTATACCGGCCTGCTGTTGGCTGCTGAAGATGGCAATTCTTATCTTGCAAAAATGTTATCGGGTGCAAATGGCGCATGGCTCTTTAGAACACCATACACCGCCTTTCCACAAAAGGGGTTTTTGGCATTTTTCCCATATATATTGCTAGGGAAAATTTCAACTCCCTTCGGTAATTATTTCGCTCGAATTTTTCTTTATCATCTTTTTCGCCTGGTTGGAATTGGTTTTGCGACCTTTGCACTGTATCGTTTCATATCTCTATTTATTGAGGATTTTCGTTGTCGTATTCTGACGCTTGGGCTGGTTACCTTTGGTGGGGGATTAGGATTTCTTTATACATTAGGTTTTAGGAATTTGTGGATTGATATGCCTTTGGAATTTTATTCACCAGAAACCTTCGGATTTTTGGCTTATCTGACAATTCCTCATCTAGTATGGGCAAGAGGTTTCCTGTTTTTGGGATTGACGAAATTCCTGCAAGAAGATGCCAATCACGTAATTAAGCAGGGAATTGAAATCGGACTTTACTGGAATTTGCTTGCCTTAATGCAACCACTGACAGTACCTCTTGGATGGCTAATATTAACTGCCTTTACTTTTGGTGAGATTGTTTTTGGAAAAATCAATCGCATATCCTCCCGTTTTAATCGTTCAAAATTGGTCAAATTGGGGATAGTAATTTTGATTTCCTCACCTTTCGTTGTATATACCTTTATTGCGTTTCAAGTCGATCCATTCTTGAAGATTTGGCGCGCCCAAAATATTATTCTTTCTCCGCCATTGACCGATTATCTGCTTGCTTATGGGCTGGTAATTCCAATCATTTTGGCAGGTTTTTTTCGTAAGCCAATTAAAGCAATGTTCGAATCACGTTTGCTGTTGATCTGGCTGGTGTTATTACCATTCTTGATTTATTTCCCCTATCTTTTACAGCGTCGCCTGGCAGAGGGCGGCTATGTGGCTATGAGTATTCTGGCAATCAGCGGAATGTTTAAACCGGGGGAAAGAATTAGAAAAACGGCATTTTTGTGGTATTCGCTAAATTTTCTAACCACCTTTTTGTTTCTGACAGGCGCCATCATCACAATTTCTGGAAAGCCTTTTCCGCTCTTTCTCAGTCAGAATGAAACCCGGCTGCTTGATTTTGTTCAACAAAAAATACCCAGTCAGTCCGTCGTTTTGGCGGATTGGGAGTTGTCAACCTTATTACCGGCTCATGCTCCTGTTCGGGTGATCATTGGACATGGGCCAGAGAGTATCCGCGGAAGAGAGATCAATGAGAGAATGAAAATACTTTTTTCACAAGAGAATCCAAACGATTTTAAGCAATTTTTACAGGACGAAAATGTGGATTTTTGGATCATGAATAAATCAGAGGTGCCTTGCTTTTTCAAATCAAATTTAGAATTAGAATTCTTAATTAGGCGATATGAAAATTCGAAGTATATATTGTTTGAGTTTCAACAAACATTAAATTCAGGTGCAAATGAAATCAATCGGTAAAAACCAAAATGGTATCCTGTGGTTTGTTTTTCTTGCTCCTTTTTCCTTATTCCTGATTCCAATGATAAAGGGGAATGTAATTTTTTGGGGAACGGCCGGGCTTCAATTTATCCCCTGGCGAGCCTATGGATTTGCGTTGTTGGAACAGGGTATCTTCCCTTTCTGGAATCCACTGAATGGGATGGGGTCACCCCTGTTTGCCAATTATCAAACCGCAATTTTATACCCTTTGTCCTGGATTCTTTATCCCTTTTACCGGTTGGGCGGAGTACCTGCTCTGGCTTGGGGATTCACGCTGCTTGTGCCAGTCCACCTTGGGTTGGCTGGTGTTGGAACGGCTTTGCTGCTCAGAGAATTAGGGATTAATGGACGGGGACAGCTGGTTGCCGGTCTGGCATTTGGCTTATGCGGATATTTTGTGGCGCGGGCTTCTTTCTTCAGCATGATCTGGGCTGGGGCCTGGCTGCCATGGTTGATCTGGGCAGTTGAACGAGTGATCCGATCAGATCATCGCTCCCAAAGATGGATGATGACAATCGGGCTGGCCTTGATTGCAGCAAATCAACTATTCGCTGGCCATGCTCAATTAAGCTGGTACTCGTTGGTTTTTGCTGTTTTGTGGACGATTTTTCGCGTAGCCAATAAGGGAGACCAACGAACAAAAATTACTCAGATGTGTTTTCTGGCAGCTGGAATTTTACTTGCGGTTTTAATTGCAAGTATTCAACTCTTTCCAACTTTTGAGTATTTACTGCAATCACAGCGCTCCAGTGCAGTAGATTATGAGTATGCTGTGAATTATTCCTTATGGCCATGGCGATTGCTGGGTTTTTTCTTGCCGGATTTGTTTGGTAATCCAGGTACTGGAAATTACTGGGGGTATGGGGCTTACTGGGAGGATGCACTCTATATCGGTTTTATCCCAATCCTGCTGGCACTGAGTACGATTGGCGTTCCTTTTCGACAATCATCTGCCCCTGATTGGGATATAACCAAGCAGAGGGTGGTTAGATTTTTATGGGCAATCGTTGTCATTGCAACTGTTTTTTCCTTGGGGAAAAACACTCCTGTATTTCCGTGGCTTTATCGCAATATTCCTACTTTTGATATGTTTCAAGCACCAACACGATGGATGTACCTGGCTGTTTTTTCTCTGACATTACTTGCCGGCTTTGGGGCGCATTCCTGGGAAAGACCAACGGGGAAGGTAAAAATTCGGTTTAAGCTACTGACAGTAGCAGCTCTGGCAACAGGGATAGGGGCGTTAGCAGGCAGCTTGTTGCTGCCTCAAATTGAAAAAACCTTCGTTCACTCTTTTATGCTATTGGCAGGGTTGCTATTTTCTACCTCAACACTTGGATTGTTGGCTCCAGCAGAAGAGATATCTAAGTCTGGAAAACAAACTGTATGGAATTTTCTGGCTGCTGGATTAATCCTTTTGGATTTATGGGTAGCTGGCATTTCACTCAATCCGTTTATCAACATGCGCTTCTTTGATACTTCATCTTCTGCTTTTACCGATGGTAACCCAAGATCTCGGGTTTATATTCCGCTGTCGGTAGAAAAGAGTTTGAAATTTGAAAAATATCTATCTTTTCGTGATTTCAACGCAAATTCAAATTGGGACGAGATGAAATTGCTCCCTCTGCCAAATATGAATTTATTATCCAATGTTGCTATGGTCAATAATTTCGATCCCCTGGTCCCTAAGTACTTTGAGCAATGGATGGAAATATTGGATGATTTAACATCACCTATTGCGGAATTACAACTTCGTAAAATGGGGGTAGGGGTTATCATCGAGTTGGATGATCAGGATAGCCTCAATTGGCGGGTTCAAGAAATCGAACCTGATCCGAGAATTGGGTGGAAAAATTGTCAGAGAATTATGGCAGAAAGTGAAGAAACTCTTAATTTAATGCTTCTACAAGCGCTGCAAGTTACAACCAACGGAGAGTGTATAATAGTCGAGGCAGAAGAAAGTTGTGACATTCCATCAAAACCTTCTGGATCACATGCGCAGGTTGAGCTTCTGCGAGATGAGGTTAACTTGCTTGAAGTGATGGTAAGTACCGATTCAACCGGCTGGGTTCGTATAGCGGATAGCTGGTATCCGGGCTGGACAGCAACAATTGATGGAGAGCCTGCGGCCGTTGAACGGGTGGATTACCTCTTCAAAGGAGTTTGTGTTCCAGCGGGTAATCATAAAGTTATTCTTCGCTATCAACCCACCGGTTTTCCTGTCATTTTGGGGATTAGTTTAGCAACATTATTGTTTTGCATCACTATGTCATTGGTCGTATTAACTTCCCAAAAAATGCGATCAAAAATAGGAGCCTCGAATGAATCACTCGATTGAAAAAGTTCAATCCTTTTCCAAAAAGGTTATGGAAAACCTTGAAAAGGTAATTGTTGGCAAAACTCACACCCTTGAACTGGTTATTATCAGTTTATTGTGTCAGGGGCATCTCTTGATTGATGATGTGCCGGGAGTGGGGAAAACCATTCTGGCGCGTAGTTTAGCAAAGTCGTTAGGGGTAAAGTTCAGTCGTATTCAATTCACTCCGGACATGCTGCCAAGCGATGTAACCGGTGTGTCTATTTTCAATCAGGTAACCCGCCAGTTTGAATTTCGACCGGGGCCAATTATGGCACAAATTGTGCTGGCGGATGAGATTAATCGCGCAACACCCAAAACGCAATCAGCATTGCTGGAGGCAATGGAAGAGCGTCAAGTAACCGTAGATGGGGTAACTTATCCCCTGCCAGTCCCATTCTTAGTGTTGGCAACCCAAAATCCGATTGAGTACGAAGGAACCTTCCCGTTACCCGAAGCGCAGTTGGATCGCTTCCTGATGCGGATCAAGATTGGATATCCTTCGCTGTTCGATGAAATGAAAATTTTGGAACTCCAACAAATCCGTCATCCAATTGAGGAATTGGAAGCAGTTGTTGAAATTGACGAATTATTGGAAGTACAAAAGATCATTCGAACGGTTTATGTCTCGCGTCCATTGCGACAATATATTGTGGAATTAACCCGCGCTACTCGTGAAAATCCGGATGTTTATCTGGGATCAAGCCCACGGGGAAGCCTTGGTTTATTCCGTGCCGGGCAGGCGCGGGCGGCAATTCATGGCAGGGATTATGTCCTGCCCGATGATATCAAATTATTGGCTGAAAACATACTTTCTCATCGGATGGTTATACAACCTTCAGCAAGGTTGAGAAATCTAAGTGCCGATCAAATTGTTCATGAATTGGTGACCTTAGTACCGGTTCCTGGCGGGGATCTTGCCTTTCAGCCCTCAACTGCATGAAAATTCGTCCACCATTTTTTGTCTTTTTAGCGCTGCTTGCTGGCTCCTTTGCCGGCGCTTACCTGACGCAGCAACCAACGGTGTTTGTTTATTATCGGATTATTTACCTGCTGTTGGCGCTGTTGACCATCGCCTTTTTATGGGCGGTTCTGGCACTGCGCGGGTTAACCGCAACACGTAATGCGCGAGTTTTGAGGTTGCCTGTCGGACAGATTTTTGAAGAAAGATTTGAAGTTCGTAATGAATCGTGGTATGGGCGTTTATGGATTGAAGTAAAGGATCTTTCGCCATTACCCGAAAAACAAGGATCAAGGGTAATTTCAGGAATAGGTCCACATCAGCTTCGGTCTTATTTTTCAAGAACTTTATTGATTCAGAGAGGTGCGTTTCGATTAGGTCCGACCGTTTTGATTTCAGGTGATCCTTTTGGTTTTTTTGCAGTGAATAAGGTTATTCCGTCTGAAAAAACACTACTGGTCTTTCCTTACATGGTAAACCTGCAGAAATTTCCCGAACCGGGCGGCGAATTACCGGGGGGCAGGGCCTTGCGGCGGAAAAGTCTTGAAGTGACCCCTTATGCAGCCGGGGTGCGGGAATATGCTCCCGGCGACCCGTTAAATCGCATTCACTGGAAGACTACCGCTCGTAAGGATCGGTTGATGGTCAAAGAGTTTGAGCAAGATCCCCAAGCGGATGTTTGGCTTTTGTTGGATGCGCAGGCCGGCACCCATTCCGCTCTGGCAGACATAAGACGTGTTGATCGAGCAAATCATTACTGGATTATCCCCCAAAAATTGGTTATTCCTTTACCACCCAATTCTTTCGAATATGGAGTATCCTGTGCGGCATCTGTTGCGGATTATTACTTGAAAAGGGGGCGTTCGGTTGGGTTCGCTTGCGCCGCTCAGACGCTGAGTGTTTTACCAGCCGAAAAGGGGGTGCGTCAAATGGGTAAATTGTTGGAAACGCTGGCTTTTCTTCAACCAGAGGGAAATTTATCGCTTGTAGGTTTAATTGAAGGTCAAGCCAATCAGATTCCCAAAGGAAGCACGGTTGTGTTGATCACCGCCTTGTGCTCCGAGTTGCTTGAACTGGCTATTGAAATGCTTTTGCGAAAAGATTTGAGACCAGTGGTAATTGGGTTAGACGTGGTTAGCTTCGGGGCGCCCCCTAAAGATTGTGGGGTTTTTGAAAGGCTCAGGGCGTATGGAATCCCAGTTCGTATCATCCGAAACGGGGATGATCTCCAAAATAGTTTGGAAAATGACCAGATCTAAAGGTTTTATTTGATATCTTCCGGTTTTGGTGCCTGTACAATCACCGGGCCGGCATCGCTATCCAGTGTTTTATGGGTACCATCACAGAACGGAAATTCTTTCGATTGGAAGCACCGGCAAAGTGCGACACTTTCTCCAGTTTGTAATTTTACTGTTGTGCGTTTATGGCCGTTGCGTAGTTCGGTGGAATGTTCTGCCATGATATTCCTCCATTTTTTATTTATTTTGAGTGTGAATGTCCTTTCTCTGCAGAAGGGCTTTCCTGCAGAAGTTCAACGGCGTGAGGCAGTACCGGTAAAATCACTTCGAGATTTTCCACTGCTCCTTTTGGGCTGCCGGGTAAATTAATCACCAGCGTCCTTTTACGAATTCCGGCTTGTTGCCGGGAGAGCATGGCATGAGGGGTAATTTTTAAACTTTGTGCGCGCATTGCTTCAGCAATACCCGGGGCGGTCTTTTCCAGGATTGCCAAAGTTGCTTCAGGGGTAACATCCCGAGGGGCGAAGCCGGTTCCGCCGGTGGTCAAAATTAAATCAAAATTACCCGAATCACACCACTCAACAAGAATGGTCTTAATTTGATTGAAATCATCCGGAATTATGGCAGTTGCAATTACCTGATGACCGGCAGTTGAAATTCTTTTGACCAGTGCCGGTCCTGAAAGGTCTTCTCGTTCACCCCGCGAACTTCGGTCTGATATTGTGATGATACCGACCCGCATCATCTTTCTCCATCGTCAACACCGGTTACTTTACGCCATTGCCCATGAATACCATCTTCGGTAACCCCAAAGAAATAGCGATAACCTTGAGGTGTGCGTAAAATCAAATCGAAGCGGGTGATGTTTCCCTGCTTGTGTTTTCTCAATAACCCGTAATCCCCAATCCATTTGATCCTGTTGGGATCAAAGGATTTGACCGTTTCGGTATAGCGATCAATGGCATAATGCCACAGTTTGCGGGCAGAGGCGCGGGTAACGTTTTTTACCACATTGCCATTGCGCAAGTCACGCATGGTAAAGTATTGTTTTCCCTGCCGTTCTTCGGGGGCTAATACTTCGACACCCGTGCGGGGTTCAACACCCAAATCGTCAATGATATCCTCTGCGGGCGGAACAGTATCAAAGGGATTAATCTCGTTCGGTGAAGGGAGTACAGTATTCTTGTTTCGGAGCACCAGACTGACGATTTCATCCCTCACTGCAAGACCCGTTTCCGCTTCATCGCGGATGTAGATCTTATTATCATCCACTGCGTAGGGTGGTTCCTCGCCCCGCGGAATCAAGATTCGAATGATCTTTTTCCCTTTGTAATCAAGGGCATCAATGGTGCAATGCAAGGGAGGGCTGATGCGATTGTTGATTTCTTTTTCGAGGGCGTGAATGCTTTGATCGATATCCTGAATACCGACCGGGGGCTTTTTAGAATCGGAACTGATGCCAATATAAAGTGTTCCACCGTTGGTGTTTGCAAATGCGCAAACATCAGCCAGAATGGCGTACAACTTGCCTCCCCGCACCGTCATGCTTTCATGAAAATCCTGGATGATGTTCGGGCCTTCTTCCTGAGCATTTTGAACAAAATCAAAAAGGGGTTCTTCTTTGTGGCGGTGAGGTCGGGTTCGGGAAAAATCGTTGCTTTTGAAGAGTTCCAGAAGGGCTTCAAAAGTACATTCTGGAAGCAGGACGTCCGTTGCCCTTTCGCCGACCCCAAAATTTTTCTTTCGAGCGGGATCGGAAGTAAGACGGTGGGCATCTGAACCCTGAATGCAATGCATTCGCCTAGGGTATTCCGGTTTTGTTCCATTGAAAAAGGCCGCCGTGGTGCGCGGACCCTTTTGTTCCAAATCGGTTACCTCAAGGGCGTGTAAATGCGGATCTTGGGTGAATGCGATTTTGGTTTGCCCCCCAAAGTTAAAGCCCCGCATGGCAACGCCATTACTGGAATTGGCATGGGCGGCAATCACTAAACCACCATTTTCATTTACAACTCGGTAAACGGTAAGTACGTCTTCGGTCGCACCAACCGTTTGAGAGCCTTCATCAATTTGGTCAGGCGGTATGTTGAGGCTGAGAAGCAGGTGTTCTAGTTCTCGGATAGATTTTTCTGGAGGAAAAATACAAAGGATATGAAACCCAAAAGTTGCAGTGAATTCAAAACCGGGTAATACCTGAATTTTTGATCGCAGGCGATGGTATTCTTCCAATCGTTGTTTTTCAGCAGGCAGCAGCCTTCCCAGTTTATCGAGGAATTCGAGGGATTGAATTTCCTCCATCATTTTGCGGTAGCCAGCGACGGTATTATGATCGGTGATTGCCATCATATGCAGTCCACGGGCTTCGGCTTTTTGCAAAATATCCAGGAAAGTCACTTCGGGTTGTTGGTAATCACTCGAAGCGGGTGTATGGATATGTAGATCAATGGTAAACCATTGAGAATTGTTGAGGGATTGTTTTTTAGCCAAACATTATCTCCTGTTTGGAAAGAAATTAAGAGTACAGTTTCAGTTTTTGAATCAGATCTGCTGGCATGTAGGGTTTAAGTAAAAAATCATTTGCCCCTGCCAGCAGGCATTCCTGTTTTCGATCTTCGCCGGAAGTCATAATCACCCGATAATTCTTTTTTTGCGAAGTGTTTCCACGCATCTCCCGTAGAATTGTCAATCCATCTGTACTCTTAAGATTGACATCCATGAGGATGACGTCGGGATCAGCGGAGATAATTTGGGCAATCAAATCTCCACCGTTGATATCCAATACGGAAACCTGAAAGTTTTCGATTTCCAGTAAAGTCTTAAGTAAGGATCGCATTGAGTGATCGTCTTCAATGATCAATATTTTTGTCATAGATCTGTCTTTCTACTCAAAATCAAGGTTGGGCAGGCTGGTCCACTTTTTGTTCTAATGCATGTTCCAAAACTTCATCCACACTATCAATGAGAATGAACTGGATGGCATTGTGGACTTCTTCGGGCAGGTCTTCCAGATCAGCTTCGTTATCTTTTGGAAGGATGACCGTTTTTAATCCGGCCCGATGAGCAGCAAGTACCTTTTCTTTGATGCCCCCGACCGGCAGGACTTGTCCACGAAGAGTAATCTCACCGGTCATGCCCACATCTGAGCGCACCAATCTTCCAGTGAGCAATGATACCAGAGCGGTTGCCATGGTAACCCCAGCGGAAGGACCGTCTTTGGGTTGGGCGCCGGCAGGAATGTGCAGGTGGATATCAGACTTTTCGAAAATGGTGGGATCAATACCAAGTTGAGCGGCCCTTGAGCGCACATAGGAAAGGGCTGCCTGAGCCGATTCCTGCATTACTTTTCCTACCGAGCCGGTGGTAATGAATCCTTTACTGCCTGGCATTATAGTTGCTTCAATAAATAAAACATCCCCTCCAACGGGTGTCCATGCAAGACCAGTGGCAACACCGGGAATTTCTGTTCGGCGTTGAATTTCCTCGGTTCCCAAATACTTGGGTCTGCCGAGAAATTCTCGTACAGTGTTTTCATCTACCACCTGACGGGTGATCTTGCCTTCGGTAATTTTGGTGGCGACCTTACGGCAAATAGAACCGATTTCCCGTTCAAGGTTGCGCACCCCGGCTTCTCGAGTGTAGTGGCGAATGATGGTTGTCAATGCCTTGGGGGTGAACTCGATCTCTTCTGAACGAAGACTATTTTCCCTCAACTGGCGGGGGATCAGGTATCGCCTGGCAATTTCGAATTTTTCACTATCGGTATAACCGGAAAGCTGAATGATCTCCATGCGGTCCAATAATGGTCCGGGAATGGTTTCCATTTGATTGGCAGTAGTGATGAACATCACCTGGGATAGGTCAAAGGCTACTTCGATGTAGTTATCGCGAAATTCCAGGTTTTGTTCGGGATCAAGCACCTCCAGTAAGGCTGAGGCGGGATCGCCGCGAAAATCAAAACTGAGTTTATCAATCTCATCCAGCATAAATACCGGATTGCGAGTTTCGACTCTGCGGAGAGCCTGAATAATTCGCCCGGGCATTGCACCAATGTAAGTACGGCGGTGGCCGCGAATTTCCGCCTCGTCACGTACACCTCCAAGCGAGATGCGAACAAACTTCCGCCCCATGGCGCGACTGATAGATTGACCCAATGAGGTCTTGCCCACGCCGGGAGGACCAATAAAACACAAAATTACACCTTCCCGTTGTCGCCGGATAACATCGGTGGCAGTATCCTGACTGAATTCTGCGGAACGATCCAACCGCAATTTTCGTATAGCCAGATATTCGAGAATTCTTTCCTTTATATCTTGCAGGCCGTAGTGATCCTGGTCCAAAACCTCTCTGGCATGGGTAATATCCAGATTATCTGGAGTTGTTTTTGACCAGGGAAGAGAAACCAGCCAATCCAGAAAAGTGCGAATAACTCCATATTCTGCGGCGGCGGTCGGCAGGCGAGAAAGCCGGTCCAATTCGCGTTGTGCCAGTTTACGCGCTTCATCAGACATGCCGGCTTCTTCAATTTTCTTGCGAAATTCCTCAACATCGGCGGCCTGTTCGTCGGTTTCACCTAATTCGCGCTGGATGGCTTTCAGCTGTTCACGTAAAAAGTATTCGCGTTGAACTTTGTCAATTTCGGAACGCGCTTCTTTCTGAATTTTTTGACTGAGCTCCAAAACTTCGCTCTCGCGAGTCAGCAACGTTACCAGCTTGTGAAGTTTTTCGGTGATCGAATCCAGCTCGAGGATTTCTTGAGCGTCTTCGATGTCCATCCGTTGAAGATTGGCAATGGTATAAACGGTTTGAAGTGGATCGGTAATCGAAGTAACCGTTGCGACCAATTCGCGCGGCATGGAAGGAATCATTTCAGCAATGTGCGCAAATTGATCGCGAACATTGCGGGCGAGAGCCTCAATTTCCAGGCCGCTTTCCTGTTTTTCAGGAATGACCTCGATTCGGGCTTTGAGGTAAGGTTCGGTTGCCACAAATTCTACAATGCGAAAACGAAACAGACCCTGCACTAGTAAACGGATTGTGCCATCCGGTGCTCGGAACATTCGGTGAATCAATCCCGCAGTTCCTACCCGGTATAAATGTTCAGGATCGGGGCTTTCAATTTCGGGGTGTTTTGAGGCGACCAAACCCATAAACCGATCACCCGTCACCACGTCATCCACCAGACGAATAGAACGCGGCTGCCCGATGGTCAAAGGAACGCCGGTTTGGGGGTAAACTACCAGTCCTCTCAAGGGTAGAATGGGCAAAATGTCCGGTAATTTGATGATTTCTTCCGGTAGATTATTTTCTGATTGTTTGTATATCGGTTCTTCGATGAATATTTCTTCCTCCCCCTCGTCCGAACTCAGGAAGACTTCTTCGTAGCCTTCTTCTTCTGCGTCAAACTGAAAATAGAACTGGTTTAGGTCAATATTCCATCTGGATGCTGGCATACCGCTCTTTCATTCCTTGGTGATGTGAATTTGTTTGGGGCGGGCTTTAGGAAGGTCAATTCGTAAAAATCCTTGATCGTAAATGGCTTCAATTTGAGAGTCATCTACGGGGATGTTGAAACTCAATTCCACGCTAAATTCTCCATAGGGTATTTCCATTTGATGAATGGCGCGTGGCGATTCGTACGTGAATCGGCGAATGCCTTGCACAATCAGGGTGTTTTGATGGAGCAGGATGGTCAGATCTTCCTCTTTTATTCCGGCGATTTCCATGAGAATGATAATTTTTTCCTCAGTCTCGTAGATATCCGTTGCCGGCTGCCATCTATGAGGATGATTATTTTGCCAGTTGTTGATGTTTTTTCCAAAAGAAGGTGCGGTTTCATCCAGACCGGTAAAACTGGTGTGAGACTTTTTTGACTTGAAATAAATGGTTACCATCGTACCTCCACTAAAGGACAAACAATCACTACAATGCCTGTTTTGCAGCTTCAATGACGGCATCGTAGTCCGGTTCTGCCCCAATGGTAGGCATATAAGCGGCGTAAGTGATGCGATTATTGCGATCAACTACAAAGACAGCCCGCCGTAATATGCGTATTTCTTTGATTAAGACCCCATATTTTTTACCAAAGTCAACATCCATGTGATCGGAAAGCACCATGACCTGATCAATCCCAGCTGCGCCGCACCAACGTTTTTGGGTATACGGCAGGTCGGTACTGATTACCAGGATTGAAATATCCTTACTCAGGTTGGCTGCATCCTGATTAAATTGCCTCGTTTCGCGATCACATACTGAGGTTTCCAACGAGGGCACAGAAGCAATGATGCGGACTTTACCTTCAGTTGCACTGAGGGCGGAGACTGTGGACCAATCTTGAGCTTGAACGGTAAATTCTGGTGCAATTTCACCAACTTTCAGGTCTGGACCGACAACGGTCACATCTCTACCGGCGAAGGTGATTACACCGTTTCTTTCTGGAAATATCATACTCTAACTCCTTTGGCAAAATCAGCGCCCCTGGTGAGACTCGAACTCACAACCAACGGATTAGAAGTCCGGTGCTCTATCCATTGAGCTACAGGGGC
>NZ_DAOUBL010000156.1:0-10860 GCF_034432615.1 Bellilinea sp.
GCTCAACATAGGCAATGGTCTTTTTGGCAACTGTGCGATAATTGATGCAATCCTCGATTGCATCGCTTTGTCCGGCTTTGGAAATGTCTCCAAATAAAACAATGTTGATGAGGATATCCTGTTTTTGAGCGCGTTCTCGTTCGCTGACTCCAATAATCCCGCGAACCAGCAAATCTTTGATAAAAGTCTGATCCATGTTTTCCTCCCTAAATGAGGTGTCGCCCACCATCTATATGAAGAATTTCGCCGGTGGTGTAAGTGGCTGAACCAAGCAGGTAAAGCAAGGCCTGACCCACTTCCTGCGGCTGCGCCCAGCGCCCAGCCGGCACTCCTTGAATTGCCTGATGGACATCCCCGCCATCCGCAGGCGGTAGAATCGCGCCCAAAGCAATCCCGTTGACCGTAATGGACGGCGCAAACGCCACCGCCAGTGAGCGGGTCAGGCTTGCGAGGGCGGCTTTACTGATTGTATACGGCAGATGATCGTCCACAGGACGCAATGCCCGCCAATCCAGGATATTGATGATTCGCCCTTCCTGTTCGGTTAATCTTCGGGCAAACGCTTGACTGAGCAAAAACGGCGCGGTCAGGTTGATATTCAGATGCCTTTGCCAATCCGAAAGGGTCACCTGATCCCATCTAAGCGGTTCAAAGATGGCAGCATTGTTGACCAGGATTTGAAAGGGGCTGAGTCTCCATGCCTGCTCCACCACCCCTTCCAGTTCTTCCAATTGATTCAGATCAGCCTGAATCAACCAACCGCTGACGCCTTTTTGCCGAATCTCAGAAAGGGTCTGTTCCGCAGCGGCATGAGAAGAACCATAGTGGACGATGACATTCACCCCCGCCTCAGCCAGCGTCAGTGAAAGAATCCTGCCAACGCGGTGTGCGCCACCTGTAATGAGCGCCGTTTTTCCTTTCAGGTTCATATTTTCCCTCCCGTTTGAATTGTCTTTTTACGCTGCATCAACCATACCGCCGCTACAAGAATAAACCAGGCAGTCAGCTGTTCGATGCCAACGCCACCCAGCCCGATTAGAGCTCGATCAGACCGAAACATATCCACCGCAATTCGGGCAAAAGCGGATAAGGAAACAAACATCAAAAACCGTTTACCATCAGGCAGGGAAAAATCCCCTGGCCTGGATTCAACGATTCTCCAGATCACCACCGCCAGCCCAAAATCGTACAGTTGGGTTGGATGACGGTATTCATCGAACAGATAAATACTACATGGCAGTCGCGCCGGAATGCCAAAACCGCTGCCAGAAGCCAGATTCATCAGTGCAACCGACATCATCAACACCCCCAGCACAGGTGTGAGGGCATCCAGGGTCTGCCACAGATGAAGATGTTTGCGCTGACCATAGATCAAACCAATCAACAGCATGGCAACCAAACCACTCGCCCCATCTAGCATTTGTGGAGAAAGTGCCAGCGCATCCAGCGGTTTCTGGCTGAAGGCAGCCAGATTCTGGGCAATATACCCCAGCCGCGCCCCCACCAATCCGCCCAACAGGGAATACAAGATCAGTGCGTTGATTTGCTCAACATCCAATCCTCGCCGGCGGGCAAAAGATTCGCTGCGATTCAGCCCAAACCAGATTCCCGCCAGCAGAATCAGTCCCGGCAGTTGAATTGCAAACGGCCCGACATTGAGTACCGGCAGCATCAATTCCCCTCCCCCAACAATTTCTGCACCTCGACCTTGAGCAGCCCCTCGTTCAGCGGCCCCCCGTAAATCACTTGACGAATGATTCCTTTACGGTCAATGAAGAAGGTGGTTGGCAGTGCCTGTATTTGATAACGGCGAGATACCACTCCGTCCGAATCGAACAACACAGGAAATTGAACCCCCCGCTCCTCGGCAAACCGCAAGGCTGACTCGCCATCATCCTGATAGGTCGTATTGACTCCCAAAATAACCAGGCCTTCATCCTTGTGCAGGTCATAAACCTGCTGAAAAGCAGGCATCTCCGCCCGGCAAGGCGGGCACCATGACGCCCAAAAGTTCAGGATCACCACAGAGCCTTGCAACTCCTGCAAGGAAAGGGTTTGATCAGAAGCATCCAGCAGGGAAAAAGGAGGTGCCGCAAAGCCCACTTTCGGCAGAGTACGCCCCGTGTCCGAGTTTACTGGTGAATACCAGACGGAAAATAAAATGATGAATATACCGGTTACAGGCAAAACCCGCCACAACCCCTCTTTTTCAAAAAGCCACTTCAACATAGGACAATGGTAAGAGCGAGCGCTCCAAATGTCAAGATGAGATCAGGAGACTTATCTTGACAAATCCGATTTGATTGGGTATGATTGAAATACCCCTCCCCAGTGGGGGTGGGAGAGGAAAGGATATGGCAGATATGAAACATGAAAATGTGCTCAATCGCTTGAAGACAGCCGAAGGGCATTTACGCGGAATTCAGCGCATGGTTGAAGAAGATGCCTACTGCATAGACATCATCCGCCAGATTCAGGCGGTGCAATCTGCACTGAATAAGGTCAGCTCCATTTTGCTGGAAAACCACCTCAACACCTGCCTGATTACCGCTGTCCGTGGGGAGGACCCGCAGGAGAGAGAGCGAGTTCTGCGCGAAATCGTGGATGTTTACGAAGCCATGTCCAAAGTCTAAATCCAATCTTTCAGGAGGTTTCTCATGAATACCGTTACCTATTCTGTTCCCAGCATGCACTGCCATCACTGTGTTCATACCATTGAAATGGAACTTGGCGAACTGGAAGGCGTTCAATCGGTTCAGGCTGACCTGAATTCCAAACAGGTGATTGTTTCTTTTCAACCGCCGGCAAATCCGGAAAAAATTGAAAATCTGCTGGCTGAAATCAATTACCCTGTTCAGAAATCATCATGAACCAAACCAGACAAGTCGTTTTGCCGGTTACCGGCATGACCTGTGCCAACTGTGTTGCCACCATTGAACGCAACCTGAAAAAACAAAACGGCGTTCAAACCGTGGCTGTAAACCTGTCCTCCGAACGAGCCGTGGTCGAATTTGATCCCGCTCTGGTAGGGCTGGATGATCTTATCCAGCGCGTTCAGCGCGCGGGATACGGGGTGGCAACCGGGCAGGCCAGTTTTACCGTGCAAGGGATGAGCGATGACAACGACGCCCGGCGGTTGGAAAAAGCTCTCAGCCGGATTGACGGTATTCTCAAGGTACAGGTCAACCACGCTGCTGAACGTGTACAGGCCGAGTACATTCCAACTCTGGTTAACCAAACCGATCTGCGCAAAGTCATCCAGTCGGCTGGTTTTACAACGCTTGAAAGAGATATCCAGGTGCAGGATGCCGAAGGCGAAGCCCGCGCAACCGAGATCCGCCATCAGCGCCAGTTGCTGATCATCGGTATCATTTTTACCTTGCCCCTCTTTCTGCTTTCGATGGGACGTGATCTCGGCTTTCTGCCGATGGAGTGGAAACATGCACCCTGGTTGAACTGGCTGCTGTTTGTTCTGGCCACCCCGGTTCAATTTTACGTAGGTGGACAGTATTACCGTAATGCCTACCATGCCCTTCGCAACGGTTCTGCCAACATGGATGTACTGATTGCCATGGGCACTTCTGCAGCCTACTTTTACTCGATAGCCATCTTGCTTGGCTTGGTCAATGACCATGTTTATTTTGAAACCGCCGCCGTCATCATCACCCTGGTGCGATTGGGCAAGTTTTTAGAAGCGCGTGCCAAAGGCCGAACCAGCGAAGCCATCAAAAAGTTGATGGGATTGCAGGCTCGGACCGCCCGCATCACCCGCAACAATCAGGAAATGGAAGTGCCAATTGAAGAAGTAACCATCGGGGATATTGTTTTGGTGCGTCCCGGAGAAAAAATCCCCGTTGATGGCGTCATCATCGAGGGTCACACCAGCGTGGACGAAGCCATGCTTACCGGAGAATCAATGCCGGTTGAAAAACGCCCCGGCGATGCGGTGATCGGAGCAACTCTCAACCTGAACGGTTTCATCCGCTTTGAAGCCACCCGGGTTGGGAAAGAGACGGTGCTGGCACAAATCATCCGCCTGGTAGAAGATGCACAGGGCAGTAAAGCACCCATCCAAAAACTGGTTGATCGAGTAGCGGCTATCTTCGTCCCGGCTGTAATCGCCATCGCAGCAGTCACTTTTCTGGTGTGGTATTTTCTAATCCCCCTGCCCGCCGCTGCCCCAACCAGTCTCTTCACCCGCGCAATGGTCAACATGGTGGCGGTGCTGGTCATTGCCTGCCCATGCGCGCTCGGTTTGGCCACCCCCACAGCCGTCATGGTAGCTACCGGACGAGGCGCCGAGGGTGGAGTTTTGATACGCAACAGTGAAGCATTGGAAAGAGCGGCCAGGGTTAACCGCGTGGTGTTGGACAAAACCGGCACAATTACGCGCGGTCAGCCAGGGGTAACCGACCTCATTCCGCTTTACCCGCCCCAGCCCAACTCACAAACCGCCAATTGGGAATGGTTAAAGTTAGCAGCCAGCGCCGAGCAGGTCAGTGAACATCCTCTGGCACAAGCCATTGTGGCCGAAGCCGGTAATCGTGAGTTAAAGTTGGCCCAACCGCAATCCTTCAAAGCAGTTACCGGGCACGGTATTCAGGCCGACGTGGATGGTCATCAAGTCTGGGTTGGCAGTCCGCGTTGGGAGGTTTTCCAAAATCTTTCCCTGAACGGCATTCACACAGTAATCACTGAACTGGAAAGTTCCGCCAAAACAGTCATTCTGGTTAGTATTGACGGTGTACCGCAGGGTGTAATTGGCATCGCGGATAGAATCAAAGAGGGTTCAAAGGAGGCGGTTGAGGAATTTCACCGGCTCGGCTTGAAAGTTACCCTTCTGACGGGGGATAACCGCCGTACAGCCGAAGCCATCGCAGCCCAGGTTGGCGTTGATGATGTGCGCGCTGAAGTTCTGCCGGACGGGAAAGCTCAACAAGTCAAGGA
Source organism: Bellilinea sp. (assembly GCF_034432615.1). Classification (GTDB taxonomy): domain Bacteria; phylum Chloroflexota; class Anaerolineae; order Anaerolineales; family Anaerolineaceae; genus Bellilinea. Next base: position 4,948 of record NZ_DAOUBL010000156.1, read on the forward strand.
ACTGCAAAGTCAGGGTAATGTAGTTGCCATGATTGGTGATGGAATCAACGATGCGCCCGCGTTGGCTCAGGCAGATGTGGGCATCGCCATCGGCACTGGCACCGACGTTGCTATGGCTGCTGCTCCCATTACCCTCATCAGCGGGGATTTACGCGCAGCTGTACGCGCCATCCGCCTTGCGCGGCGCACACTCAAAACCATCCAGCAGAACCTTTTCTGGGCATTCTTCTACAACACGATTCTGATTCCCGCTGCTGCTGCCGGTTTCTTGAATCCCATGCTGGCAGCCGCAGCCATGGCATTCAGCAGTGTTTTTGTGGTTAGCAACAGTCTGAGGTTGAGAAGAACCCCCTTGGATTGATTAAATTAAAGTCACATTTTTCTACACGATGCGCAGATGATTCCCAATGGGTTGAATCTGTGCATTTTTTTACATTTCCATCAAAACTTGAACGTTCTAAACGATAAAATGGTAGAATTTCAAACCAGAACTTATTTGCATGATATTTTTATTCAATGTCAAAGAGGAAGGAACTTCACATGAAACAACTCACTCCGCAATTCGAAGAAAAGGCCATCAATACCATTCGTTTTCTCTCTGCAGATGGTGTCCAGAAAGCCAACTCCGGCCACCCCGGTTTGCCAATGGGCGCTGCTGTTCTGGCATATGTCATCTGGACACGTTTCCTCAAACATCACCCTGCAAACCCGGCTTGGCCCGACCGTGACCGCTTCATTCTTTCAGGCGGCCATGGTTCCATGCTGCTTTATTCTTTGTTACACCTGACCGGCTATGATCTTCCGCTGGAAGAACTTAAGAAATTCCGGCAATGGGGCAGCCGTACCCCCGGTCATCCGGAGTATGGTCTCACCCCCGGCGTGGAAACCACGACCGGCCCGCTTGGACAAGGCTTTGCCAACGGTGTGGGCATGGCAATCGCCGAGGCACACCTTGCCGCTCAATTCAACCGCCCCGGCTTTGAGATGATTAATCACTTTATCTATGCAATCGTAACCGACGGTGACCTGATGGAAGGGGTTGCTTCCGAAGCCGCCTCACTAGCTGGTCATTTGCGGCTCGGCAAATTAATTTATCTTTACGACGACAATCGCATTTCCATTGATGGTTCCACCGATCTGGCATTCACCGAAGACCGCGCCAAACGTTTTGAGGCATACGGCTGGCAGGTCATTCGCAGTGTGGATGGACTTTCCATCCGTGAGGTCGAATCCGCCATCCGAAAAGCCCGTCGGGATCCCCGCCCTTCGCTCATTCTTTGCCGTACCCATATTGGTTACGGATTACCTACCCGGCAGGACACCGCCAAAGCACACGGCGAACCGCCCGGAGAAGAGGAACTGCGCGGCGCCAAACAAAAATTAGGCTGGCCGCTTGAACCCGACTTTTACATCCCCGAGGATGTTCTGCAGTTCTTCCGCTCCGCGCTGAGAACCGGTCAACGCGCCGAGCGTAAATGGCAGCGCCTGTTCAACGCCTATCAACAGACCCATCCTGATCTGGCCGCCGAATTGAAACGCCGGCTGGCAGGGGAACTTCCCGAGGGCTGGGATCACAACTTACCTGAATTCCCCGCTGACCCCAAGGGAATGGCTACCCGGGCAGCATCCGGCAAGGTGATTAACGCATTAGCCGAACGCCTGCCGGAACTGATCGGCGGTTCAGCAGACCTCACCCCTTCCAACAATACCTGGATCAACAACAGCCCTTCTTTTCAAGCCGATAACCGTCTTGGGCGCAACTTTCACTTTGGGGTGCGCGAACACGGAATGGGCGCAATTGTCAACGGAATGACCCTGCATGGTGGTGTGATTCCCTATGCCGGTACTTTTCTGGTCTTTTCGGATTATATGCGACCGGCAGTGCGCATCTCCGCCCTCTCGCACATTCCCTCAATTTGGGTCTATACCCATGACAGCATCGGCCTGGGGGAAGATGGCCCAACCCACCAGCCGGTTGAACATCTGGCAGCGCTACGTGCCATCCCCAACCTGATCGTTATCCGTCCAGCCGATGCCAACGAAGTGCGCGAGGCATGGATTGCTGCCATTCGTAACCGCCACCAACCGACCGCCCTTGCCCTGACCCGCCAGGCCGTGCCCGTGCTGGACCGCAGCACATTCGCCCCTGCCAGCGGTTTACAGCGCGGTGCTTATGTGCTGGCAGACCTCGGCGGAGCAAAGCCCCAAATTATTCTGATGGCATCCGGATCAGAAGTAGCCCTGATTGTAGATGCCGGTTACACACTGGCTGCCGAAGGTTACAATGTTCGCCTGGTATCTTTCCCCTCCTGGGAATTATTCGAGCAACAAGACCAGAGTTATCGCGATGAGGTTTTACCTCCATCCATCAAACGCCGATTGGCGGTTGAAGCCGGTGTGGCACAGGGCTGGCATCGTTATGTTGGCGATCAGGGGCGCATTATCAGCATCGAGCGTTTCGGCGCATCCGCCCCTTACAAAAAAATCTATGAGGAATTTGGCTTAACCGCAGCAAACATTTTGAAAGAAGCCCGAAACCTGCTGGGTATCAGCAACCCATAGGAGGACAACCCCATGCGAGTGGCAATTTCCTGTGATCATGCCGGTTTTTTGTTGAAAGAGGAAATCATATCAGCCGTGCGCACCGCCGGGCATGAAGTAGTTGACCTGGGTACTTACTCTCCCGAAGCAGTGGACTACCCCGATTTCACCCGCAAGGCCTGCCGGGCAGTTTTGGATGGCGAAGCCCAGCGCGCAATTGTTATTTGCGGTTCCGGCGTAGGCGCCAGTATAGCCGCCAACAAGTTCAAGGGCATTTATGCTGGTTTGTGCCATGACACCTATTCCGCTCATCAGGGAGTTGAACACGACAACATGAATGTTCTCTGTTTGGGCTCCCGAATTATCGGCGCAGAGGTGGCAAAAGAAATCGTGCGCGCCTTTTTGTCCGCCTCTTTTAGCGGTGAAGAGCGTCATGCCCGCCGCTTTGGAAAAGTTCAGGCTATTGAAAGAGAAAATTAAGAGGTGTTCCATGAACCGTGTCCATCAACTTCACCAATTGGGTCAATCCCTGTGGTATGACAATATTCAACGCTCTTTACTGGAAAATGGCAAACTGGCCCAATTCATTGAACAAGGGCTCATCCGCGGAGTAACCTCCAACCCCTCCATATTCCACAACGCCATTGCACGCTCCAACGATTACGATGCCGCCCTCAAACCCATGGCCTGGTCGGGTTGGAGTGCCGAACAGATTTTCACCCAGCTGGCCATCGAAGATATACAAGCCGCAGCCGACCTTTTTCGTTCGCTATACGAAGAATCCAATGCGGCAGATGGATTTGTGAGTTTAGAGGTCAATCCTCTCCTGGCAAATGACACCTCCGGCACGGTTGCCGAAGCCAAACGACTCTGGTCTCTGGTCAACCGTCCCAATCTGATGATTAAAATCCCGGCCACACCGGAAGGCATCCCCGCAATTCGGCAATCTATTGCCGAAGGCATCAACGTCAATGTAACACTCATCTTTTCACTGACCCGTTATGCCCAGGTGATTGATGCCTACCTCTCTGGATTGGAAGACCGTCTGGCGAACGGCCTACCCATTGACCGAATTGCATCGGTGGCCTCTTTCTTTGTCTCGCGGGTGGATACTAAAGTAGACCAATTGTTGAATGAAATTATCCAGAAAGAAGAGAGCAATGCAGCCCTCGCTCAATCCCTGCTTGGCAAAGCCGCCATTGCCAATGCTCGTCTGGCCTATGCCCTCTTTCTTGAAAAATTTTCTGAACAGCGGTTTATTTTCCTGCGAGAAAAGGGCGCGCGAACCCAGCGTCCTCTTTGGGCTTCCACCAGCACCAAAAACCCGGCCTATCGGGATGTCATCTATGTGGAAGAGTTGATTGGTCCTGACACAGTCAATACCGTTCCTCCCCAAACGCTGGAAGCCTTTACCGATCATGGTGAAGCGCAAATTAAACTGGGGGCAGATGTACAAGCCGAGCAGAAAGTTATCCAACAACTGGAACAACTCGGTATCTCGATGGACCGCGTCACCTATGAACTGGAAATAGAAGGGGTCAAAGCCTTTGCCGATGCTTTTACCGCCCTTCAACAAGCCATTGAGCAGCGCCGCCAGGCCGCGCTTGAGGAACTTGGACCACTTCGCGGTATCCTTCCAACCGCTTTGCAAAGACAGGAGCAGGAACAGGTTATCCAGCGAATTTTTGAACTGGATGCCTCTCTCTGGACAGACAATCCAAAAGGTCAGGCTGAAATTCGTCAGCGGTTGGGTTGGCTGCATTCCCCTAAAAACAGCCGTAACCTGATCGAGGATTACCGGCAGCTATCCGAGTCCTGTCGCAAAGATGGCTTGACCCATGCTCTTCTTTTGGGGATGGGCGGCTCATCACTTGCGCCGGAAGTCTTGCGCTTAACATTTGGGGTGGGCAAGCTGTCAGAAGTGGATGCTCTTGATCTTGCTATTCTTGACTCTACTGATCCCCAGCAGGTTCAAGAAGCCGCCCGCCGCGCTCCAATCGAGCAGACCCTCTTTATCGTGTCCAGCAAGTCTGGCACGACCAGCGAAGTGAATGCCTTTTTCGATTACTTCTGGCATCTGGCAGCGGATAGACTGGGAGAAAAAGCCGCTGCGCATTTTGTCGCCATCACCGACCCGGGTACCCCGCTGGAAAAATTAGCGCGTGAAAGAGGTTTCCGCGCCATGCTGCCCGGCATTCCACAAGTCGGTGGGCGATACTCGGCATTGACCCCCTTCGGTTTATTTCCGGCTGCTTTGCTGGGCATGAACCTTGAAACCTTACTCCAACGCGCCGAGCGGATGATGACCCAGTGTTTACCCAACACGCCTGCCGCCCGCAACCCCGGTCTGGTGCTGGGTACACTGCTGGGTGAAGCCGCCCTTGAGGGCAGAGATAAATTGACCATTTTAGCCGAGCCGCCTTTTGAATCCTTTGGCTCATGGCTGGAACAATTAATCGCTGAATCAACCGGAAAGGAAGGGCGTGGGATTATACCGATAGACCTCGAACCGCCTGTTTCGGTTGACCGTTACGGCGATGACCGTCTGTTCGTTTGCTTCCGTTCCAGTGGCAGTTTGGATGAAAGGGTAACAGCCTTGCGTCAGGCCGGCCAGCCCGTGCTGGTATTTGACTTGAAGGATGTCTATGATTTAGGGGCAGAATTCTACCGTTGGGAAATGGCAATCGCCGTAGCCAGCGCTGTATTAGGGATCAATGGTTTTGACCAGCCAGATGTTCAGGATAATAAAGACCGCACGGCTCAAAAAATCGCTGAATACCGCCGCATCGGAGTCCTGGATGAAGGTCAGCCGCTTTGGGAAAGCAACCAGTGCAAAATTTTTGGCAAAGTACTGGAAGATATGTCCAACGCTTCCCATCCGCGCGAGATCATCCAGCTCTTTCTGAACCAGGCGCGCAAAGACGATTACATTGCGATCAATGCTTACCTGCCCCGCAACCCTGAAACCACCCAGGCACTCCAGCAGCTTCGACGCAGCATTCTTGAAAAAACAGGGTGTGCCACCACGTTGGGCTTTGGACCGCGCTTTCTGCACTCCACTGGCCAACTGCACAAAGGCGGTCCAGACCGCGCCCTGTTCTTACAAATCACGCGTGAAATCAGCGAGGATGTGGTTATCCCCGGACAGGGTATCACCTTCGGTATTATGGAGCGCGCTCAGGCGCTGGGTGATCTGGAAGCGCTGCTCGCACGACAACGCCGCGTTATCCGGTTGCACCTTACCACTGGACAGGTTCAGGATTTAATTTGATTTTTTTCGCCTGATTTGAAGCAGCACCATCAAAATCAACAGCGCTGCTGGCAGCCATGGACGTTCCAGAATCCATAAGGCGGCTGCCAGCAGTCGCCTCA
>NZ_DAOUBL010000157.1:0-1908 GCF_034432615.1 Bellilinea sp.
CCCCGCTATGACGGTGGAGCAGGCGCATGACCATCTCGCCGCGCTTTTCCCGCCGGAAGATTACGGCCCGGCTCACCTCAACCTGATTCGGCTGGGGCGCGAGGTGTGCCATGCCCGCAAGCCGGACTGCCCGCGCTGTCCGCTGCGCGATTTATGCCCATACCCGGCACAATCAAACGAAATTGAATGACTTTTCTAAATTAACGTCAGTTCGGAATAAATCCTTTTTTCATCCGATTTAGAATTTTTCCCCCTCCTGCGCCTCCCCCAATATCGCTTCTGCGATATTGGGGGAGGTGGGTGGGTATATTGCTGCTCACCGCGGTTTGTGCTTATCCCGAACCCACGTTAAATTAACTCATCGGCCTGCCAGGCCGACGGCGGCGCGGAAGGCGCGGTAGGCTTCCAGCATGTCGGCAGCACGATAAGCAATCTTTCTGCCGTCCAAGCGCTGGCTGCCGGGCAACAGCGCGGCGTTATCCACCATTTGCGGGTAGTGGAACTCGATTTCAATGTTGACCGGCGTGTCCACGCGCAGGGGAGCGGGGGCGTCCCCGGCAATCAGCCGACGCATGGCGCGTTCAGCCGTTTCGCGGATGACGCGGCGGGCAGTTTCGAGTGGCAGGCATTGCGCGCTCATCCTTCCGCCAGCGGTTTTGACCACCGCGGTTTCGATGCCGGCAACCCATTCGGCGGCTTCGGCACACACGGCCTGATCGCCGGAAACCATCAGCACCGGTACGCCAAAATGACCGCAAACCGCCGCATTCAGCCCAAACTCACCCACCAGCCGGCCGTTCAGCCAGACATTGAACACCCGCACACTTGACCAGGTGTGATCCAGAATGGCGTTTTGGGTGCCGGCCCGGGCGTGATAGCCGATGAACAGTGCCGCATCCACCCCCTGATCCGCGCCGTCCACCATGCCCCACGGGGTTGGGCTGCCGGCAAATAATTGGGCGCGCGGGTCGAGTTCTTCGATGAGGATGTTGCTGCCGTTCCAGTGACCATCGGCGACGATGAAATCGGTTGCGCCGGCAGCAGCGGCTCCCTGGATGGCTGCGTTGACATCTCCGGTCAGCAGGCGGCGGAAGCGGGCGTATTCAGCGTGGCTGGGGTCGGTCTGGTCGAAATGCACCACGCCGGAAGCCCCTTCCATGTCGGTTGCAATCAGGATTTTCATCAGGTTTTCTCCGTTTTTGTCTTATTTTATTCCTGAAGCACCACCTTGCCCAGATGACGGAACTGACCGGGCACAAAGCCGCGCCGCTCAGCCAGCACAATGCTCAATACCTGAATGGGTAAAATCTCCAGTACCGGACGGGCATGCGGCGAGACAGGAGGGATGACCCATGCCGCCAGGTCAGGCGCAGGTTGAGAGTCAATCCAAACCACCCGCCCGCCGTGGCGCAGAATGTCGTTTGCCAGATTGAGGTTCAGGCTGCGGGTGACTTCATCGCAGCCAAAAACCGCCGCACAGAAAGCAGCATCCACCAGTTCAAATGGTCCGTGGCGGAACTGTGCTGCGCTCATCCCTTCGGCAGGGAATTTAGCAGCCTCTTTCAGCACCAATGCCCCGTTGAAAGCCGCGGCCAGCGAGCTGCCGCGCCCTACCAGCAGCAGCATTTGCAGAGTCTCAGCCAGCTGCCGAAGGGCTTGAAAGTGATCATCCAGCCGCTGTAAGTAACTTTCGGCAGCATCGGCAGCCGCGTAAAAGGAATCCAATTCTGCCTGAATTGGCTCACCCAACAATTGCGCTGCAGCCAGCCCCATCACCGCGAGGGTATTCAGGTAAGTGCGGGTGCTGACAGTAAATTCACTGCCGGCGTTCAGCGGCAGGTAAAAATGGGCTGCCTGTGCCAGCGGGCTGTCGGCTTCGTTGGTCACTGCCAGCAAGGCAGCGGGGGG
>NZ_DAOUBL010000158.1:0-1823 GCF_034432615.1 Bellilinea sp.
GGAAACCAGCCGGCCGGCACAACCAACCGCCCGACCGCGCTGCCTTCAACCGGGGCAATATACGCCTCACCGGCCGGCAGGTTGCCGAACTGTCCGGGTTGATGCAGCAAACCAGTATCGGCGCGCCCACTGCGCCCGGCAATGCTGAAGCGCAGATCGCTGCCCTGCGGCGTCGTGATGCGCACAGTTTGCCCGCGAGTCAACCGCTCTGCCAGCGCAAACGACTCGCGGGCAATGCTGGCATAATCAGCCGAGATCGGCCCGCCCGGCGCAAACATGGCCGCTTCCACCCCCGGCATAGAGGCCACCCGCGCACCGCGGCGGCTGGCATTTTCGCGGGCATGAGTGTGCGAAAGCGAGTGTGTGGTCATCAGAATCAGCACGTCAAAATTCAAAAAGCGGCGGGCAGTTTCTTCGGATGGTTCGCGACCGCTTTGCCCGGTTTGCGGGTAACAAATCAATTCAATGGCGCAGTCTGGGAAAGCATCACGCGCCATTTGAATAAAGGCTTTGGTCATCCGTGCCCGGCGGATCAATTCGTCCAGCTCCGCAAAATTCAGAAGCTCCCAATCCGCCGCTGATGGAACGTCTGAAACAAAAGCCACCTGTTCACCGCTGCGCAGGTTCAGGTTCACTTTAAGCATGTTGACGGCCGCCTGACGCAGTTCCTCAAATTCGGTCATTGCAAAACCTCCATTCAGGGGCGGGACTTTTCAATCGGCCGATATTCCACATCAAAGCCAAAATGACGCGGGCCGAACAGCTCCAATCCGCGCGGTGTGCGCCACTGCGCTGGTGCCGGCAGGCCGATTACCGTGACTTTCATCCCCTCGCGGCAATAGGGGTTGAGAACAGGCTCATTCGCCTCCTCGTCAAAAACGCAGATCAAGTCGGGGACGGTCACATCCACCTTGCCGTCCCGCCAGCTGACGATATTTTCGTTCTTGAACCAGATGTGGTAATCGCTGCCGCTGAACTCGCCTTCTCCACTGAGGTAAATATCGCCAATGGTAAAGCCCTCGATGGTATCGAAAGCGTGGCGGGTAACCACCCCCTTGAAGAGCAGAAAGCCGCCGGCGGTTTGGACAATCTGCGCGGCAGCCGATAAACCGCTTTCCTTCGCAGCGCGGAAGGTCTTGCCGATTTCCCACGCCTGACTGATCGCTCCGGCAATCACCGCCCCGCGCAGTTGCTTTGCCTGCGCCGGATGATCGGCTACGCCGATGCGGTTCTTGCTGACCACCGCCATGGCGCGCACCAGCGCCTCGGCACGCAGATCATTGACCACTTTTGGCAATACGGCCACATCGCCGAACTGGTTGGCACATGCCAGCGGGTAAATGGGCAGATCATAAATGCAATAGGTCGAATGCTGCAGCTCCGGCACCGATCGGCCGGCCGGATCGGCGTCAATGATGTAACGGTCCAGCAGGGCGGCCACATACAACGCCTCGGCCGTGTTGCCGCCGCCTAATTCGGTTGAAATCACGCCGTAAAATTCCCTCCCAAAATAGGCTTCCAGCGCACGGTAAGCCAGATAGGGCTCCGGCTCATCCAGTTTGGGCAGGCCGGCATACTGCGCTTCCAGTTCCGGTGTGGAAGGCGAAACACTGCCGCAAATGTAGGGTGTGGCAATCCAGGCATCGTCCGGCACTTCAGCAAAGTCCACCAGGCGGAATTGTTTGCCTTTCTGGAGCGCATCGTCTATCAATGCCAGACCTTTTTGCAGCGAGCCGCCCCCGCCCGTACCGAGAATGGTACAGCCGTATAAGATGTCATATAAATCTTGCCGTTCAAGCAGTTTCATGGCATTTCCCTTTCTG
>NZ_DAOUBL010000159.1:0-6005 GCF_034432615.1 Bellilinea sp.
CGGCAACACTACCAAAGCGGTGGATCATGCCCGCGAGATTTTGGAGAACGCCGGTTATGAGGTGCTGGTCTTTCACGCCACCGGTACCGGCGGGCGCACCATGGAAAGCCTGATCAATGACGGCTACATCACCGCCTGCCTCGACATCACTACCACCGAACTGGCCGATGAGGTGTGCGGCGGTGTGCTGAGCGCCGGCCCGGAACGCTGCCTGGCGGCGGCGCGCAAGGGCATTCCCACCGTGCTGGTGCCCGGCTGCGTGGATATGGCCAACTTCTGGGGCATGGATACCGTGCCGGAAAAGTACAAAGGGCGCAAATTGTACCAGTGGAACCCCAATGTGACCCTGCTGCGCACCAATGTGGAAGAAAATATCCGCATTGGCGAAATGATCGCCCGCGCCGCCAATGAATCCACCGGGCCGGTGGCGGTATTGATTCCGCTCAAAGGCGTTTCCATGCTCGACAGCCCGGGCGGCGACTTTTGGGACGAAGAAGCCGACCGTGCCTGCTTTGAAACCATCCGCAAGAATCTCAAACCGGGCATCCCCTATATTGAGATTGACGCCAACATCAATGATCCGGAATTTTCCGGCAGGGTTGCCGAAACCCTGCTGGAGATGCTCAAAAAATCCGAACAGGAGGTTTGAAAATGGCATTCACCCGTCAGGAAATCCTCAACCGTTTGCACGCTCAGGTGGCTGCCGGCCGGGCAATCGTCGGCGCGGGAGCCGGCACCGGCATCTCCGCCAAATTTGCCGAAGCCGGCGGGGCGGACATCATCATCATCTACAACTCCGGGCGCTACCGCATGGCCGGGCGCGGTTCGCTGGCCGGTTTGCTGCCCTACGGCGATGCCAACCAGATCGTGGTCGAGATGGCCAGTGAGGTGCTGCCGGTGGTCAAAAATACGCCGGTGCTGGCCGGGGTGTGCGGCACCGATCCCTTCCGGCTGATGCCGGTCTTCCTCAAACAACTGCGCGAGATTGGCTTTTCGGGCGTGCAGAACTTCCCCACCGTCGGGCTGATTGACGGCAACTTCCGCGCCAACCTGGAAGCCACCGGCATGGGCTACGACAAGGAAATCGAGATGATTCGGCTGGCGCATGAGATGGACCTGTTCACCTCGCCGTATGTCTTCGATGCCGATCAGGCGCGCGAGATGGCAAAGGTCGGCGCCGATCAACTGGTGGCTCATGTCGGGCTGACCACTTCGGGCAGCATCGGGGCTGGGGTGGCAATGACCCTCGATGAAGCCATTGCCAGAGTGATGGAAATTGCCGAAGCCGGGCGTCAGGTGCGCAAGGATATACTGGTCATCTGCCACGGCGGACCGTTTGACGAACCCGATCAGGTCGGCAAAGCGCTGGCGCGCATGCCGGGCATTGCCGGCTTCTTCGGGGCATCCAGCATCGAACGTCTGCCCACCGAGCGCGCCATCCGCGCCCAGGTCGAGGCGTTCAAGAATATTCGCCTGGCATAGACCCTCTTGCCGGAAGAGACTACACCGGCGGGCTCAATACCCGCCGGTTTCGTGTTTTAAACCTCAGTTCAGGATAATTCCTTTTCCACTCCCCAAAAACCACCTGAGCGGTTTTCGGGGAGGTAAGAGGGGGTAATTGCAATACTGTTTTGGTCTTAAACCTGAGCCGAATTCAGGTCAATCTGCTCGTTCAGATACGGGATATCCAACATCAGCACATCCAGCAGCAGGCGCGTGTTGAGGTTGGCGTCCAGTCCGGCCTGGGCCTGTTCGACGGCGTTCAGGCAGGCATAGGCGCGCCGCAGGTCAAGGTGGGCAGCCACCTGTTCCAGCATTGGACGCAGGTCGAGGTTGGTCAACGCCTCGGGCTGACCGCCGCACAACAGCAGCACATCCCGCCACAGGCTGCTCCACAAACGCAGCACGCCGCGGATTTGTTCGCGGTCTTTGCCGGCCAGCCCCTCGCTGATTTGAAAGCGAACCGCGCGGCTGCCGGAAAGGGCGGTGAAGAGCGTTTTGATCCACTGGCGGCGTTCTTCCAGTGCCGCCGGGTCGTGATGCAGGCGCAGGGCTGCGCCGGGGCGTCCGCCGCTCAGGTGAGCCAGCCATTCAGCCTGTTTTGGCTCCATAACCGCGTTGCGCTGCAAATGATCGGCAAGGGATTGCAGTGCCATCGGGCGCAGGCGCAGCACCTCGCAGCGTGAAACGATGGTCGGCAGCACATCCTCGGGGGAGGATACGGTCAGCAGCAGGATGACTTTGGACGGGGCTTCTTCCAGGGTTTTGAGCAGGGCGTTTTGCGCGCTGGGGGTGGCCTGTTCAAAGTTGAGCAGCAGGGCAATGCGGTAACGGGCTTCGTAGGGGGAGAGCGAAAGGCTGTGCTGCAGCTCGCGGATTTGTTCAACTTTGATGGCGCTGCCCGGTTCGGCGGCCTGCACCACCGTCAGGTCGGCATGTTCCATGCGTGCAATCTGCCGGCAGTTGCGGCATTCACCGCACAGCCCGCCGGGCTGCGGCGGCTGGCTGCAGTTCAGCGCACGGGCAAATTCCAGCGCCAGCGTGCGCCGCCCGACCCCCGGCACGCCGCTGAACAAATAGGCATGGCGCACCTCGCCGCTGCGAATGTGCTGCTGCAGCAGGTGCACTGCCCAATCCTGCCCCCAGATTTGCCAGGTCATGGGTTGATTTTAACCGAAGAAAATCAATGCAGGGGGTTCAATTTGCTTCTCTTACCTGCCTTGCATCTTTTTTTACCCCCCAGGCCTTATGAATCGGCGGCCGCATACTTCAAAGAAAACTGGTATGACCACTCATCCTGGAAGGAATCCGAAGAAAAGCCATTGACCTTGAGGATGGTCGGCAGGGCACGGCGCGGGTAAGTGCCTTCCGGCAGGGGAAAGCGCATCACGAGGGTGGCCTGCGTGCCGGCTTCGATCACCATCGCAGAATCGGTACATTCGGCATTGATCTGCTCGTTTTCCACAGTAAGGATTGCGCAGGGTTCAAGGTTGCTCCAGCGAACCGACCCGGCCGATTCGTTTTGCGCCAGCAGCCAGATCTGGTAATAATCCACCCCATGATGCAGGGTAAGCGGCACCAGACTCACGCGCTGGTGGGTGACCGGTGATGTGGTCAGGGTGTATTCTCCCAGCACACCGCTGCTGATCCAGGACTTTCCATCCAGCAAATGCACTACCTGATACATCTCATAGGTTTCGGGCTGGGCACCTTGCTGCTGCACGCTGACCCGGAAGATCACCCGCTCGGGATCGAAAATAAATTCTTCCTTGAATTGTACTGCTTCGATTCGCCATCCGTTCAGGCTGGCCTGACGGGCGGCCTCGGCCAGTGCACGCCGGTCAAATCCGGTAAGCGGCAAGAGCAGTTCAGCCGCCTGTTCAAATTCACCTGCCTGCAAAAAAGCGTAATAGTCCTGCAAGGTTTGCCGTGCAAGGGCCACCCCCTTGCTTTCGGTGGATTCTCGGATCGGGGTGGGATTGACTGGCGGGGCGGGCTGGCAGGCGGTTAAGAACAACAGCAACCCAAACAAGAATGCTCCCACCCTTTGCCAAATTCGATAATCCATTTCTACCCTCTCCTTTGTTCAATCAGGTTGTCTGCACAAATCGCAGTTTCTTAATTACCTGTATAACAAAAATAAATAAAAAATAAGTAACTTTATTCATTTTCAAAAAATGATATTTTTCATATTGGTACTATTCTCAGTGAACCAACGCCAAAATTCGTTCAGCAAATACCCTGTTCTCTTTCCGAGAGAGAAGGTTAGGCTAGTTGCCTCCCAATCCATTTGAGCAGAGAAATCCTTACACCCAATGGCATGACTCCCCATCCTCACATGCGGAAATCCTAAATTCACAGCGGCTCAATAAGAAACACCCCCGCACAAAACGAAACAGGCTCGAATTCGGCCTGAAAGCCGGCGGCGCGCAGGGCTGGCAGGTCCTCCTCAACCAGCCAGTATTCTTCTTCATCCCATGCCTCGCCGGCGGTTTGTTTTGCCTGCCGGCGCGCCTCTCCATTGATAAAGGCAATATCGCCGATCACGATCCAGCCGCCGGGTTCGAGGTGAGCGCGTAGTGCGTTCAGCAGGGCAATTTTGCCGGCCGGATCAAAATGATGAAAGACATAGGTGGAAACGATGCGCGCGTAACGCTGCGGCACATCGGCCGGCAGCGGTTTTCCCAATTCGTGCTGGAAAAAGTGCGCCCCCGCTATTTTGCGGCGGGCCATTTTCAGCATCTCGGCGGAAAAATCGCTGCCCCACACGCGGCAGCCGGCCTGTACAAAGCGGGCGGTCAGGTTGCCGGTACCGCAGCCGAGCTCCAGCACGGTCAGGCGGGGCTCAACCTGTGCCCTTTCAAAGACGCGTTGCAAGACGCTGTCATAGCCCTCGAAGGGAAAGCCCTGTCCGCGCCCGACTTCCGCATCGTAATCCGCTGCCCAGCGGTCAAATTCACCCGAGTGGAACAAACCGTTTACTTCCACTCGAACACCAGCGCCGGAAAGTCAGGCAGATTGATGGTCACTTTGGTCGGGTCAGGGCTGCCGCACGCCCCGCCGATGCAGTTGCATTTTTCGTCCATCAGATTGCTGGTGCAGGCGATGGCGGTGTATTCCACCACCCAATCTCCCCGCGCGCTGCGCGGCATGAAGGCATAAAAAACTCCTTCTGGGTCGGTCATCGCATCAGTACGCAGCTGATTCGGGGCTTCACCCTGGGTAATCTTAAATTGAATCCCGCTGATCGGTTTACCGGTGCGGTCGGCTACCCGCCCCATCACGGTGACCACTTCCTCCGGCTGAATGACCGGCACAGCCTGTAAATCCACCGCCGATTCGAGCAGTTGCGCAAAAATCCAGCCGCTGATGCCTTTGTCGTTCTCCACCCGAATCCACTCCCCGCCGGGAGATTTGCCGCGCACGGTGAAAACCGTCCCTTTACGCACGCTGGCTTGCACGGTGAACAAATAACCCGGGTTGGAACGGACGTTGACCCAATCCACGGCGGTGCGCACCTCGAAGGGGGCAAACGGCGTGGCGGTCGGCGTGGGGGTTGCGCTGGGCAGCGGGGTTGGCGAGGGGGTGAAGGTGGCCGTCGGCGGCAGCGGGCTGGGCAAAAGCGTTTCGGTGGGGGTGGGAGTGGGTTGATTCAGGGCGTTGCAGCCCGTAAAAAGCAACAACAGCAGCAACAAAAAACCGGTTCGGAAAAGTGCGCGCATGGCAAAATCCCTCCTCCTGTTCAAAGCCGTACTTTCCGCGCTTGAGGAAAGTTCAAACTCCTCCATATATGGATTATACAACTTTTACAGAATGGACAGAATCGCATTCCGGCAGCAATCCATCGCTTTCTCAAAGTCGAAAACGGTCAAACCGCAGCCGCGTGCGCCGACGGATGTCTTTTCGGAATAATCCACTGATGCGTCCAATCGAGCAATTTTGCCCCCTCCTTCGCCTCCCCCATATCGCTAAAGCGATATGGGGGAGGTCGGTGGGGGTCGTTTCGCCACACTTCAAGTTTCGATACCAAGTTTTAGGGATGTCAAGGAACTTTGAGAAAGCCATAGGCAGCAATCTGCGCGCCCAAAAAGCCCTGCCGATTTGCAGGAGAAAGGGCAGGGCTTCAGGCCGGTAAAATCATCGAGAATCAGGCGGGTTGAATGAACGTTCCGGCGCGCAGTTCAGCCAGAGTCTGCTGGATTTCTTCCATGGTGTTCATCACAAACGGACCGTAGGGGTAAATCGGTTCGCCGAACGGCGCTCCTGCCATGAGCATGAAACGCGCCCCGCTGGCAAGGCCGGTTTCTACCAGCAAGCGTTCCCCGGCTTCAAATAACAGCATGCGCAGGGCAGTTACCGGCTGCGTTCCGCCAAAGAGAGCCTGTCCCTCAAACAAATAAACCAGCAGGGTGTGTTCAGCCGGTAGATTCAGTTCAAAACGAGCGCCGGGCAGCAGCTGTACTTCCATGTAAATCGGTTGGGCGGCAATCTCGGTGACCGGTCCG
>NZ_DAOUBL010000160.1:0-5932 GCF_034432615.1 Bellilinea sp.
ATTTCAGGCGGTGATACAGCGCGCCGCCCAGACCGGCCTGTTCCAGAATGGGCGGACGCAGTTCAAAGATGAGCAGGCGCAGCTCGGTCAGCGCGCCGCGCAGGGTTGCGCCAATTTCGTCCAGATGCTGCTGTACCGCCGCGGTGTTGCCGCTGTTCAACTGGCGTTCGGCGGCGCGGGTGTACAGGGAAGCGGCGTATAAAGCCTGACTGATCGAATCGTGCAGGTCGCGCGCCAGCCGGGCGCGTTCTTCTGCCACGGCGGTTTGCTGAATGCGCCGGTACAAACGGGCGTGCTGAATGGCAATGGCGGCCTGCGCCGCAAACGAGCGGGCAATCTGCAAATCGGTTTGGCCCAGGTAACGCCGCTTCTGGTACAGTTCCAGAACGCCGATGGCCTGCCCCTCCCCGCCCGGCAGCGGCAGCGCCAGCAGCGCGCTGTCTTCCTCAATGAGCGGCGGAGCCGCCGGCAGGTTGACCAGCAGCGGTTCACTGCGCTGAAGGATTTGCTGCGGCTGCCATTCCTCTTCGCGCAGGGCCGGCGGGCTGCCCGAGCGGTAAACAGCCGTCAGGCTGCCGTCTTCTTCCCGCAGGCGTAAAATGCAGCCCGAGGCAGCCGTCAATTGCATTGCGCCGCCGGCAACCAGCGCCAGCACTTCTTTCAGTTCAATTTGCTGCAAAATGGCTGTCCCAATTTCCTGCAGGCGGATGGCCTGAAAGACCTGCTGGGCAGCCATTTCGTACAGGCGGGCATTATCCAGCGCCAGCGAGAGCGAGCGCGCCAGCGCGCGAATCAGAGTCAGCCGTTCGGCGGGCAGTTCAACGCCGGCTTGCTGCCAGCCGAGCAGTAAAAACCCCAGCGGCTGGGAGCGGTTGTGCAGGGTCAGCCCCAGATAGGACTGCCCCTCCAGGCTGCTCAAAATGGAGGCGCGCAGGGATCGCCGTGTGCTTTCATCGTTTATCCACAGGGGTTCAAAGCGGCGGTGCAGGGCTTCGGCCAGCAGGTCGGTAGCCGTATCCGGCGAGGTGGACCAGAAGGCGGCTTTTTCCGGGCGAGAGAACCCGCCCAACGCGTACAGCGGGTCGTATAAGGCGGCATCACCCTGGCGGGAGTAAACCAGCACCTGCTCGGCAGTGGAAAATTCCAAAAGCAGTCGGCAGGTTTCTTCCACAGCCGGGCGCAGGTCCAATCCCTTCAGGTCGGGCAGGGTGGAGTTCATCAGGCTAATTGTACCGTCATTTGAACGGCAGGCAGAGGCAGATCAGCCCTTGATCAGGTGCTGGCGGATAAATTCCAGCACGCGCGTTTCGCGTTCCGTCCATTTGGGAATGTTGGAAAAGCGGCTGTTCAGCACGGCGCGGTTGGCGCGCAGGGCATCTTCAATATCCACCCAAACGGGGGTGAACCCCAACCGCTGCTCGTATTCATCCAGATGGAGAGGTTGATGCCGCTCAGAAATCTGGCAAAGATAATAATACGAGGTCATTCGGAACAGCTGGTAGCCGTTTTCGTAGGGCAGATCGTACTCGATAACACTGCCGAGAAACCGCTCAATGCGGGTTACGCTTGCCCCGCATTCTTCTTGCACTTCGCGCCGCAGGGTTTGAGGGAGCGATTCGCCGTCCTTGCGCCCGCCGCCGGGAAATTTGTAATCATTGTTGACGGTGGAATAAATCATCAACAGGCGGTTTTGAGCGCGAATGATGCCGCGCACAGCTTCGCGCTGGATGGCATGTCCGTTGCGGGGGGCATCGGGGTGGCGGAAGATTTCAATGAACAGTTTTTTGGCTGGCATTTCTGCCGCGCGGCTCAACTTTCCACCAGAATCAGAGCGAAGCCGTCGTAGCCCTTGCTGCCAACGGTTTGCAGCGCAGTGGTGGTTACGCGCGGCTCGGCGGCTACCCGCTCCAGAAAACGGCGCATGCCCAGCACACTGGCATCGCTGCTGTTTTCTTCGATCACCTTCCCTTTGCGGATGACATTATCCGCCACGATGAGCGTGCCGGCGCGCGAAAGCTGGAGCGAAAATTCAAAATAAGCGGCGTAGTTGGGTTTATCGGCGTCAATGAAAATCAGATCAAAGGGCTGGCTGCCTTCCTGCACCAGCCGGGCAAGCGAATCGAGCGCCTGACCGAGGTGGATTTCGACCCGTTCGGAAACCCCAGCCCCGGCCAGATTTTCACGGGCAACGGCGGCGTGTCTGGGGTCAAGTTCCAGCGTAACCAGCAAACCGTCCGCCGGCAGAGCGCGCGCCAGCCAGATGGTGCTGTACGCGCCGAGCGTGCCAATTTCGAGGATGCGCCGCGCCGCAATTGCCTTTGCCAGCAGGTACAAAAATTTTCCCTGGAGAGGGGATACCTGTATGGCGGGCAAACCGGCGGTCTGACTGACGCGCAGCGCCTGATTCAGCGCCGGGTCGGGTGGCAGCAGCAGGCTGCTCAGGTAATCATCCACAGCAGCCCATTGTTCCGCAGGTGCGGGCGGGGGCGGGGCAGGGGAAAAGAGGGATTTAAGTCGCTGGAGCATGGCAGGATCCTTGTAAGGGTTTAACCGTTAAACGATGGGTTATTAAGGATTTTAACATAAACCAGTTCCGGGTCGCCCTCATCGAGGTGATGAATGATACCCGCCAGCACATAACCGCGTTTAACCAGCAGAGCCTGCATCGGCAGGTTAGACAGATTGGTGGAGGTGAAGAGTTTGGGTGTGGTACAGTTCAGCTCTAAAAAGTGCATCAAAGCGCTTGCAACCCCTCTGTGACGATATTCGGGGAGGACAAAAAGAAGCGATAAAAATCCCAGATGGAAAAAAGAGTAGTCGAAGATGGCAAAACCGGCCGTTTCTCCATCGCAAATACCCAGATAAGCGGTCTGAAACTGCACCGCTTCTCGCAGGGTTTGGCAGTGGATCGGAAAGCACTGACACAGGTCGGCCAAGTCATTTTCAAGCGCGGGGCGGATTGTGATCACGAGGTAAATTCCGTTCTTTGATAGACGGCCAGATCTATCCGCAGGGTTGCTTTTCCCCGCGTTATTTTGATCCACATCACAATCAACCCGGCGCCGAGCAGCATCCCCAGCAGGCCGATCAAACCCGCTTCGGGGCCAAAACTGCCGCCTGTCCAAAGCGCGGGGCCGGCCTGCTGAATGACCAGAAAACTGGTATCGGCTTGCAGACCGCTGACCGGCAGGCCGAACACCACCCCCTGAAAGAAATTCCAGGTGATGTGTAAGCCAATCGAAAGCGCCAGCTCGCCGGTCAGCACAAAGGGCAGCCCCAGCAGAAAACCCGCCAGAATCAGGTTGAGGGTGCTGACCAGCGAGGAATGAGGATTGGCGAGGTGCAGCAGGCCGAAAATGGACGAAGAAAGCACATAAGCCAGCCACAGCGCGGTGCGCGCGCCCCAGCGCGGCAGGTGAAAACCCTCCGCCAGATTGCGCAGCCAGTAACCGCGCGAAAGGGTTTCTTCCTGAATGCCCACCGCAATGTACTGAGCAAGGTAAAAGAGTATGCCGGCAGAAAAGGTCTGAAAACCGGTCTGCCGGTAGCCTGTCACCCTGACCCAGCCAAAGGCGTATTCGACAACGAAGATTCCCGCCATCAGCAGCGCGCCGAGCGCCAGACCAAAGGCAAGGTCGGCCCACCAGCGCCGGTTGAGGTTGAAACCAAAAGCCCGAAAGGGACGCCGGTCGAGAAAGCGCGCCGCCAGCCACAAACTTGCCAGCAGCAACAGCCAGTTGAGGCTCACTTCGATGATCAGCACGGCGGCATGGGTTGAACTGCCGATGACCAGCGAAAAATCGAAAAGGATTTGCTGCAATGCGCTCAGCAGGAAGCCCCCCGCGAAAAGCAGACCGGCAAACAGTGCCAATTGCAGAATCAAGCGCCAGCCGGTGCGCAGCCGGTTTTGCTGTTGATTCCAGAATGGCCATATCAGACGAATGAACCAGCGGGGTTGAGCATGGGAAGGGAAGTTCATATCGGTTCGGAATGGGGTTGGTTTCTGATGGTGGGACAGGGGATTCAAGCAGGCAATAGACTTTCAGCCCATTGCGCCGCCCGCTGCAGTTCGCCTTCCAGCAACGGGCCTTCGGTGCCGGTGACGAAAAATCCTTCGGGTGGAGCAGCCAGATTTCCGCCGCTGCGCTGCAGTTTTTTGGCGATGGCAGGTGCGGCATAACCGCCGGCATTGACAATCAAACGCAGCAACCCCGATTTTATTTGCTCTGTGGGAATGCGGGTGTCGAAAGCTGCCACACTCTTGCCCCGCAAAGATCCGCGTTCAAAGGATTTGAGCAGGCCGGTGGTCGCCTCCGAAGGTCGAAAACCACGGGTTGGTGAGCCGACAATCACGCAATCCACCTGTGCCACATCAGCCGGGTTAACCTCGCCAACGCGCAGGACCTCGACCGTGTGCCGGCCGCTGAGGGCATTTCCCACTTGCCGGGCAATCTGTTCGGTGTTGCCAAAATAAGAATCAAAGACAATCCAGATTTTCATTAGGTTACTCCTTTCTATATATGCATACGTAAAAAGAAGCAGAAAGGTTCGGGCAAGGGAGAAATGGATCTTCGGAGTATGATCGCTTTGTAAAAAATTATCAATGGGTACGGGAGGAAGCGGCGGAAAAATTTTTGCAAAAAACCTTGACAACCCCTCCCAATCAAGATATATTAAAACTAAATAATTCAATATCAAAATATTTTAGGATGCCAACCCATTACCAAGGTGACCCCCAAGTAGCCAGCGCACTGGATGTGTGGATCAAACTGACCCGCGCAGCCGATTCGATTGCCAGCCGCCTGAGCGCACGCGGCAGCACCGGCCCGCTTACCATCACCCAGTTTGGCGTCATGGAAGTTCTCTATCACCTTGGGCCGATGCCGCAGTGCGAACTGGCCGGCAAACTGCTCAAAAGCAGCGGCAACATTACCCTGGTGGTGGACAATCTGGAAAAGCGCGGTCTGGTACGGCGTCTGCCAGACGAACACGACCGGCGCATCAGCCGGGTGGAACTGACCCCGGCCGGGTTAAAGCTGATTGAAGAAATCTTCCCAAAACACGCGCAGGCGGTTGCCGAGGAGTTTTCGGTGCTCAGCCCCCAGGAACAGCATCAACTGGGCGACCTGCTGCGCAAACTGGGCAAACGGTGAGGTTGAGTTCTCTTTTTTTGTCAAAATACTTCAATGTTAAAATACCATCATTGGAGTATTATCAAATCAAATTTATTTTTACAAGGAGGTTTTTGGAGATGTCCTGGAAAATTGACCCTGCTCATTCTGAAATTACTTTTTCGGTGCGTCATTTGATGGTTTCAAATGTACGCGGACGGTTCGAGCGCTTCAGCGGGGTGGTGAATTTTGACGAGGAAAACCCGCAAAATTCATCGGTGGAAGTGCAAATCGAGGCCGCCAGCATCAACACCCGCGAGCCGCAGCGCGATGCCCACCTGCGTTCACCCGATTTTTTGAACGCCGATCAGTTCCCCTACCTGACCTTCCGGAGCAAGCGCATTGAAGTGCTGGACGATTCCCACGGGCGGATCATCGGCGACCTGACCATCCGTGATGTTACCCGCGAGGTAGCGCTGGATGTAGCCTTCAATGGTAAGGTCAAAAGCCCGTTCGGGATGACGACGGCCGGTTTCAGCGCCAGCACCAGAATCAACCGCAAGGAGTGGGGGCTGGTCTGGAATGTGGCGCTGGAAACCGGCGGTGTTCTGGTCGGCGAGGAAGTCAACATTCAAATCGAGCTGGAACTCATCAAGGAGCAGCAAACCGAACAGACTGCTGCCGCATAGATTGATTAAAAAACGTGAGTTCGGGATAAGATCAAAACCTGCTATGCAATGCCAATGACCCCCACCTGCACCTCCCCCAAAATCGCCCTTGCGATTTTGGGGGAGGCGGGAGGGGGACGAAAATTCGAAAGT
>NZ_DAOUBL010000161.1:0-15108 GCF_034432615.1 Bellilinea sp.
TTTTCAGGTGCTGCCGCTGGCCGGCATGCGCCGCACGATTGCCCAGCGCCTGCAAAAGAGCGCGCAGGAAGCCCCGCATATCAATCTTGAAATTCGTGTAGATGTCACCCGCGCCGAGGCCTTGCGCGCCAAAGCCAACCAGCAGCGCGGCGAGTGGCAGCCCAAAGTCAGCCTGACGGCCGTGCTGGCCAAGGCGTGCGCCTGGGCACTCAAACGCAATCCCTATCTCAACGCCTGGCTGCAATCCACCCCGCAGGGCGAGCAGATCGTCCTGATTCAGCAGGTCAATCTGGGCATTGCGGTGGCGCTGGATGAGGGGTTGATTGTGCCGGTTGTACGGCAGGCGGAAGAGAAAGGGCTGCTGCAGCTGGCGCAGGAGATGGAAGACCTGACCAAACGGGCGCGAGAAAACCGGCTGCGCCCGGAGGAGGTGATGGACGGCACCTTCAGCATTTCCAATCTGGGCATGTTTGGGGTAGAGCGCTTTACGGCAATCATCAACCCGCCGCAGGTTGCCATTCTGGCAGTGGGTGCGGTGCGCAAAGAAGTGATTTCCGATGAAAATGACCAGGTGATGATTCGCCCCATGCTGACGCTGACCCTGTGCGCCGATCACCGCGTGGTGGATGGGGCGGTGGCGGCCGCCTTCCTGCGCGATTTGAAAACCGTGCTGGAAGACCCGCAGTTGATGGTGTTGTGAGTTTTCAGGAGAAATTTCGAATGGGCATCTCTGCTGACGTAAAAATTCCCTTGGAAGAAGAAAATATCCTCCTGCTTCCCGATCCAAAAGACGCCAGGGAAGTCATTACCCGGCTGTCCAGTTTATTGGAAAGGAAAGGTTATGTCAAGAAATCATTTTGTGAAGCGGTTTTGGAGCGGGAGTTGAGTTTGCCAACCGGTTTGGAGCTGGAAGGGGAAGTACATGCCGCCATACCCCATGCGGATGTCGAACATGTCAACACGCCTTCGGTTGCTTTGGCGGTTTTAGGTAAACCGGTTGTATTTCGTTGCATGGTAGAGCCAGAGAAAGAGCTGCCGGTTCGATTGGTTTTTCTTTTGGCGATGAACGAACCAAAGAAACAGATTGAACTGTTACAGCAAGTTGCAACGATATTACAGGATGCCGCATTATTGGACAAATTGATCGCGAGTAATTCTGAAAGGGAGGTGATGGAGGCATTAGGCATTGAGGTGTGACACAGATTATTTTCGAGAATGGGCTGTGCATTACTCCTAAAAATCACGAAGGAAAAGGAGGTCAGGTTGAATCAACAAAGGATCAAACGGATTTTGGTGGCATGTGGGACGGCAATTGCAACATCCACGCTTGTTGCAGTTCTCATCAAAGAAGAAATGGCAAAACGGGGTATTCAGGTAGAAACTCGCCAGTGTAAGGCCACAGAAGTGCCCAGTTACTCGCAGGATGTGGATTTGATTGTTTCTACAACCCCCGTTCCGACCAACCTGGGAAAACCGGTGATCCAGACATTGGCATTTCTAACCGGTGTTGGGAAGGAAGACGTCTTGAATCAAATTGAGAAAATATTGAAGGAGGTGTAAAAATGGATGCTATTTTAGCTGGCATAAAAAGCCTGTTTGACACCCTTGGCGCAACGGTCATGTTGCCCATTATCATCTTCATCATTGCAGTCGTCTTGGGCGCAAAACCGGGACGGGCTTTTCGGGCGGCAGTCACAATTGGCGTTGCCTTTGTTGGTATCAACCTTGTCATCGGTTTGCTGTGGAATACCTTGACGGAAGTCGCTCAGGCAATCGTAACCAATACGGGTATCCGCCGCGATGTGGTGGATGTGGGCTGGCCGTCGGCGGCTGCCATTGCGTTCGGTTCATCGGTTGGCTTGTGGGTCATACCGATTGCCTTGATTGTCAATATTGTGTTGCTGGTTACCCGACTTACCCGCACCCTTAACGTTGATGTATGGAACTTCTGGCACTTTGCCTTCATCGGCTCGCTCATCGTTGCCCTGACCGGTAACCTTGGTTACGGTTTGATTGGGGCTGCTGTCGCTGCTGCCCTGGCGCTCTTCTTTGCAGACTGGACGGCAAAAGCCGTACAATCTTTCTATAAACTGCCCGGCATTTCCATCCCTCACCTGACATCCGCTCCGATTGTGCCGATTGCGATAGTCGTCAACTGGATCATCGAACGCATTCCGGGTCTGAAGGATATTGACATCAACACAGATACCATCCAGAAACGTTTTGGGGTTTTTGGTGAACCGGTAGTGCTGGGTCTGGTGATCGGTTTGGTGCTGGGCCTGATCGGTTTTTACAATCTGACCGGTGGTTTCTTTGTTGTCCTGGGTAAAGTTTTGGGAACGGGTATTTCCCTGGCAGCGGTCATGCTTTTGCTTCCTCGCATGGTTTCAATTCTGATGGAGGGCTTGATTCCGGTTGCCGAAGCAGCCAGAGAATTCATGCAGAAGCGGGCTGCCGGACAGGAAATCAACATCGGTCTCGATTCGGCAATCCTGATCGGTCACCCGGCTGCAATTTCCAGCTCTTTGCTGCTGGTGCCGATTGCCATTTTGCTCTCGGTTATCCTGCCCGGTAATCGTGTCATTCTCTTTGCAGATCTGGCGGTCATTCCATTCGTCGTTGCAATGACGGCACCGGTTCTGCGAGGGAATGTTTTCCGCATGGTGGTTGCGGGAATTATTACACTTAGCCTGGGTTTCTACATTGCTACTGCAATGGCACCGCTCTTCACACAGGCTGCAGTTGCCTCCGGTTTTGCTTTGCCTGAAGGCGCTGTGCAAATTACCAGCATTGCCGATGGTTTTCTGTGGACGCCCTACGTGTTTGTCCAGTTGACCGGTCTGCTGGGTGTGATTGGTCTGGTGGTAATTTTGGCTCTGGTTGGCGCGGGAATTTTCCTGTTCAACCGCAATCAGCGGGCCTGGGAAATTGCTGCGGGTGCCCCTGCCGAAGCAGTATCGGCTGACTAAGATATAGTAAAATATGAGATGAGGGGACTGCAACAAGCAGTCCCCTTTTACTACGAACCCATGGAGCAAAAGATGATCTCTACCACGATCACCATTGACCATCCCGCCGGACTGCATGCCCGCCCGGCCGCCCAATTTGTCAAGACGGCGGCGCGTTTTCCCTGCAAGATCAGCGTGCGCAAAGTCAATTCCGAAAAGCCGCCTGCCAACGCCAAAAGCCCGCTCAGCGTGCTGACGCTGGGGGTCAACCAGGGCGATGCGGTGGAAATCATCGCCGAAGGTGAAGAGGCGCAGGCCGCCGTTGAGGCGCTGGTGGAACTGGTCAAAAGCAATTTCGGCGAAGCCGCCCCGACCCATTCTTGAAGCGAGAGGAAACTGCCCATGCCGCGTTATCAAGGATTACCCGCCTCACCCGGCATAGCCATCGGCCCGGCGCTGATCTACCGCACCGAAAAGGTTGCCTTCACCGAAGAGCGGGTGGACGACCCGCGCATCGAATGGCGGCTGCTGGAGCAGGCCATTCGCAAAGCGCATACCCAGTTGACCGCGCTGGAAGAGCGGGCGCGCAAAGTGGCGGGCGAGGAGGAAGCCGCCATCTTTGAAGCGCACCGTCTTTTTCTTGATGATGAAGAACTGCTGGAAAAACTGCGCGGGCTGGTGCTGGAAGAGCGCCTGAACGCCAAAGCCGCCGTTCACCACGCCTTTGAGCAGTATGCCGAAGCGCTGCTGGCCCTGGAGGAGGAGTATTTTCAGGCACGGGCGCAGGATTTACGGGATGTGGCTCAGCGGGTGATGCGCTGTCTGGAAGGGGATGGGGAGGAGGAACGTCTGGAAAACAGCGCCGAACCCATCATCCTGGTGGCGGAAGATTTAACGCCCTCGGACACCATCCGCTTTGACCGCGAGCAGATTTTGGGGATTGTCACGGCGCGCGGCGGGCCGACCTCGCACACCGCCATTCTGGCGCGGGCAATGGGCGTGCCGGCGGTGGTCAGTGCGCCGTTTGACCTGAACGACATCCGCAGCGGCACACTGGCAATTTTGAACGGCAACAGCGGCACGTTCAACGTCGGCCCGACCCTGCACGAGCTGGAAGTGGCGCGCCGGGAAAAAGAGGAATGGGACGCCCGCCGCCGGGCGGAGCTGAGTCAGGCGGAGCAGCCGGCCATCACCAGAGACGGGGCATTTCGGGCGGAAGTGGTTGCCAACATCGGCAGCGTGGAAGATGCCGAACAGGCCATCCGCTTTGCCGCCGAGGGGGTGGGGTTGTTCCGCACCGAGTTTTTGTACCTGCAGCGCAGCAGCATGCCCTCGCTGGCCGATCAGGTGCGCGCCTACCGGCGGGTGTTCGAGGTGATGGGTGAGCGGCCGGTGGTGGTGCGCACGCTCGACATCGGCGGAGATAAGGAAGTGCCGTATCTGGGGACGGAAAAGGAACCCAATCCGTTTCTGGGCTGGCGCGCCATCCGCATGATTCGCGAGCGGCCGGACGTGCTGGAAAATCAGTTCTTGGCGCTGCTACAAGCCGCCGGGCAGGTGACCGCCGAAGGGGTGCGCTGTGACCTGCGCATCATGCTGCCGATGGTTTCTTCGGTGGCGGAGGTGGAGCGGGCGCGCGAGATTTACGAGGAAGCGTGGGCGGCCTTGCAGGCGGAAGGCAAACCGCTGCCGGAGAAGGTGCAGTTTGGCATTATGGTGGAGGTGCCTTCGGCGGCGCTGCTGGCCGATCACTTTGCGCCGCTGGTGGACTTTTTCAGCATCGGCACCAACGACCTGACCCAGTACACCCTGGCGGTGGACCGCACCAACGAGCGCGTTTCGGTGCTGGCCAGCCCGTATCACCCGGCGGTGCTGCGGCTGATTGAAATGACCATCGGCGCGGCGCACGCGCACGGCAAATGGGTGGGGCTGTGCGGCGAGCTGGCCGGCGACCCGCTGGCGGTGCCGCTGCTGGTAGGGCTGCATCTGGACGAATTCAGCATGGCGCCGTCGTCCATCCCGACCATCAAGGATTTGATCCGCCGCTGGACGCTGCCGGCGTGTGAGGAAGTGGCGCGGCAGTGTCTGCAATTTTCGCTGGCAGCGGATGTGATCGAATATCTGAAAAGTCAGACCCCCCGCTAAAACTCCCTGATCAGTTGCCATTGGCTGGGGACAAACGATCTCTCCTTTGCAAGAGGAAACGCCGGGTAGCGATGACCGGCGTTTCCGGTTTTCTTTTCATCTACCGCCGGTTACCCCAGGCGGTCTTTTCCTCAGTTTCGCTACCAGCGGCGGGTCAGGGAAGCAAAGTCCAGCCCAATTTCCTGGCTGATGTGCTGATTGACCTGTCTGACCAGCGCAATGTAGGCTTCCCGGCTGTATTCGTATTCTTGAATCAGCGGATTTTCGGCAACCTCCACCTGTAATTGTTGCAGCCGCCTTACATCTTCCTCGGCTGGCTTACCGCTCTGCTGCTGAGTTTTGACTTTTTGCTGTGCTTCTGCCAGCCGGTTCAACAGGGAAAGGGCTTGCTCATCATTCATCAGGTTTTGTTCGGCGCTGCGAAAGCGGGCAAAAGCTTCCGAGTGGGTCATCTGTTCAATCAGATTGTGTAATGCCTCGTCCAACAGTGCCGGATTGGTGTCAAGCGGTGTTGCGTTATCCACAACAGCCTCCTCTGCGGCAGACGGCCGCAAAATCCAGTCCCAATGCTTCCGATAGGGTATCTCCCTGATTTTGCGCCAGGGCAAGCAGATCGTTTTGGGCTTCCAGATAGTGTTTTACGGATGGCTGCTCATAAAAGATTTGTTCAAGCCGCTTAATTTCGGCCTGATCGGCTTCACTGACCGGGCTGGAAAGGCGCTGATTTCGCACCTCTTCCTGTTTCTGGCGCAATTGATAAAGGGTTTGCTGGGCAGTTTCGTCTCCCAAAAACCGATTGTAGGCATTGACAAAATTTTGATACTGCGGCGTGCTCTTGAAGACCCCGGCATATTGACGGGCTGATTCCAGCACAACCGAGGTGGGGGTGAGCTCCAGTTCGTTGTACGGTTCCATCAAAATTACTCCTTTTTCGTTGATTAGTTCGTTTCAGTTTGTGAAAAATTTTCTCATCCGCGAATCATGGCGCGGATGATTAAGTCCACCGCTTCGTCTTCATCCAGCCCGCGTGCCATCAGCGTTTCCAGCTCGCGGCGGTTGACCGTGCCGATGGCGGCTTCATGGGTCACCTGCGCCTGAGCGTGGGTTACTTTCACAATCGGGTTGTTGTGGGCAATCGCCTCATCCCGGACGATTTCGGTGCAGTCCATATGACCGCGTGCCCGCGGTGCGTTTCCTTCGGTGAAGGTGGTCACCTCGCTCACGGCTTTGTCCTTCACCGCAATGCGGGTTTTGGTCAGGCTGTGAGCATTTTCGCCGTTCAGGCGGATGCTTTCCTGGACGCGAATATGGTCATCCTGACTGCCAAAGGCTTTGGTGGCCAGCTCGGTCAGGGAACTTGCACCTGCCTCAATGTGGTAGTCCATCACCAATTTTCCGACCCGCCCGCGGGTAATGTTAAAGTGACTGGTGAGCTGCCCGCCTTCTTCAATTTTGACCTCTGAAACGGGATAGACCTCAATGCCTCCGTTCTGCCCGTGGTAATGCTCCTCGGTATAGGTCATGCTGGCATTTTTACCAATATGAATGCGCGCGTTCATGCGGTGTTCGACCCTGATGGCGTTCGGAAAGGAGCAATGCGCCAGAAACTGAACCTGCGCGTGGTCGCCAATTTGATAATCGGCTTCAATTTTTTGTATCCCCTCGCTGGGTAATACCCCAAAACATAAATGCACCGGATGCTTCACCTGCGTGCCTTCATCCACCACTACCGAAACGCGCACGCCGTTTTCAATGGGCTGGGACTGCAAGTGAACGCCGGGAATGGAATGAGAAACCAGCACCTGATCGCCGCTGACCGCCAGTGTGGCAACTTCCGGGGCCTGGAAAGAAGCCGGGTCACCGCCGGCCTGGTGGTAAGCCTCCATCAGTGCCTGTAATTCACCCGACCAGGCCGGTGATTGTTGTTGCATCGCGTGAGATTTGGTTGAATTGGTCATTGAAATAACGCTCCTTGAATGAGCATCAGTTATCCGAAGGGGATTGCCACGGTTGGGAACCCAGTACGCTCAGGTGCGGCTCACAGCGTCCGCGGTAGTACTCGGTGGCCTCCTGAGGACTGCCGCTGAAAATAATACTGCCAAAGCACATCAGCGAAGCACTGTCGGCAATCTCCACCAGTTCCGGGCGGTGGGTGATGAGCAAAACACTGCTGGATTGATTTGCCATTTGCCGAATCAGACGGGCAATTTCCTTGATGGACAGCGCATCAATGCCCGAATCGGGCTCATCCAAAATGGCGAAGCGCGGTCGCATGGCGAACAAAGCCGCCAGTTCCACCCGTTTTCGCTCCCCGCCGGAGAGCGTTTGATCAACGGCGCGATAGCCGTAGGATTTTGGCGGCAGCGAAACCGCTTCCAGTGCAGCAATGACTTTTTCTCGATTCGGTTCACCGGTACCGAGCCCCACATATTTGCCCACCGGCAAACCCTCAAAGCGCACCGGCTCCTGCCAGGCCAGCGAAATACCCAGTCGGGCGCGCTCGGTGATGCTGGTTTGCGTAATATCTTTACCATCCAGCAAAATACGTCCGCCGGTGGGGGAGTAACCCTCGCAGCCCATCAGCGTATAGGCGAGGGAAGATTTACCCGAACCGTTGAGGCCCAGCAGCGCATGAATCTTGCCCGGATAAAAAGCCAGGTTGATGCGGTTGAGGATGGTTCGGTTGCCTTTTTGCAAAGACAGGTTTTCAACAATTAAGAATGGCTGCTCCATAAGTTTTCCTCTTTGGTTTTTGGGCGCTCTCCGGGTTGCAGTGAAGAGAGAGCACTGAAAATAATTATTTGGGGGAAGATTATTATATTCAATCCTTTGAATATAATACTCCAATTGTTGCATAAAACAAATGTGACAATTATCACTTTCAGGGATGATAAAAATGTGTTAAATTGTATTCAGAATATTGAATGTATTGAAAATCCAAATTATGTGTAAAAAATGTCGCTCCCACTGCGGTAGTGCGTATCAATGCCCCAAAAAACCTCCATAGACCAACGGCATGATTGGATCATTGCACTTTGTTCGGTAACTTAAGTGATTCGGAGGTTTAAAATGGCTCAAAACTGGTATCCCATTATCCATGAAGATTTGTGTGCTAACTGCAACACCTGTGTGGATTTCTGTCCCAACGGCGTATTCGTTGCCGGGGATTTTCACCCGATGGTCGTCAAGCCCGAAAATTGCGTGGAATTCTGCCGGGGCTGCTCCAAAGTATGCCCCAATGACGCGATAACTTATTTCGGTGATAATCACAACTAAATCAGGAGGTCACCATGGCACAAAAAGGTTTATTGATGTGTGTTTGTCAGGGCACCTGCCCTTCTTTTCAACAAATGAATATCTTTGAAGTCGGCAACGCCATACGACGTGAAAATCTGGTGGATTATGTGGCCATTCATCCGCAGCTTTGCTCCACCGATGGGGATAAATTTCTCACTACCCTGCTGACAGGCGATATGACCGACAAACTGTATATTGCCGCCTGCGACCCAACCATGCAGGTCAAAATGTTCCGCGATGCGCTGGAAGCCGCCGGTTTCGACAAGAACAACATCCGCGGTGTAGATATCCGCAACATGAATACCGAACAGGCAGTTGCAGCCATCAAGCAAATGGTCACGGCCGAGTAAGCCTTTTTCTGGCGCGGCAGGGGGAAAGCCATGCGTTTCTCCCTGCCGCATTTTCAAGTGAACTCGAAACGGACATGAATTATCAACAACTGGCCGAGTTGTTTGGAGCGCTGGCAAATCCGGCCCGCTTGCAAATTCTCTTCCTGCTGGTGAAGAAACCCCTGTGTGTCAGCGACCTGTGTCACTGCACTCAGCGGCGGCAGGCTTACATCTCCCAGCAATTGATGGTGCTGCGCTCGGCCGGCATAGTGGAGTACGAAAAATCGGGCTGGAAGGTGTGTTACCGCCTGGCCGATACTTGGCAGGCCGAATTCGTGCGCCATTTCTTTGAAGAACATTACCACAATAATAATCTCAATGTAACTCACATCACCTTTCGATGAGGTTCCATCATGCCAAAACAATCGCAACGCTCCCGCACTGCAGCGCGTCAATCGGTTTCGGCTGTTAATCGTTATCTTCTGCTTGCCGTGATTGTGCTGCTGGCGGGGGCGGTGTTGTGGTTCAAAAATCAGGCAAAGCCCGTTCCTGCCGGGCTGGATGAGCCGGCTGAGGCGCAATTCGATCGTTATTTACAGCAAAAACAGCCCATGCTGGCCTTCTTTCACTCCACCGATTGTCATTCCTGTGTGGAAATGATGAATCTGGTAGCGGAGGTATACCCCCGGTACGAAGATTCGGTGGCGCTGGTAGATGTGAATGTGTATGACTCTGCCAACCAGAATTTACTGCGGCGTGCCCGCATTCTTTCCATTCCCACCCAAATTTTCATAGATAAAGACGGAACGGGTAAGGTCATTATCGGCGTGATGAGCCGTGAACAATTTGAACTGGAACTTCAACGACTGGCGGATACTTCCTCATGAACATTGATCCTTTATTGTTGCAACCGGCTTCTTTGATTGGCTACTTTCTGGTGTTTTTTGGCGGGGTGTTGACCAGCGTCGGCCCCTGCAACGTTGCCATGATTCCCTTGATTGTTGGAGTGATTGGCGGCAGCCATCAGGTCTCACGCCGCCGGGCATTTTCCATCTCGTTTGTATTTGCGCTGGGACTGGCGCTGACCTTTGTGATGCTGGGCGTGGCGGCTGGGCTGGTGGGCGGTTTGCTGGGCGGCAGCACCCGTTTCTGGTACTATCTGGTAGCCGTCGTGTGCTTTTTGATCGGTCTGCAAATGCTGGGTATTCTTCAGTTGCGCGCGCCGGACTGGTTTGGGGGCCTGCGTGAAAAAGTAACCGCCCGCGGTCTAAGCGGGGCTTTGCTGTTGGGGCTGGTTTCCGGGCTGGTGGCTTCACAATGTGCCACACCGGTGCTGGCAGCCATTCTGACCTATGTCATGGCGGAAAAAAGCGGTATTCTGTACGGGGCATTGTTGTTGTTCATTTACGCTTTGGGGCGGGGTGTGCCGATTGTGCTGGCCGGCACCTTTACCGGTGTACTGAAAAGCCTGAATGCCATTGCGCCGCTTTCGGAAAAACTGGAAAAATTCGCCGGGGTCATTCTGGTGGGGGTTGGTTTGTACTTTCTGTACATTGCCTGAGCGGGAGAAGCATTCCGAGAATGAACGAAGCAAATCACACAGTCACGGATGGACGCTTTCGAATCAATTCCAGAATAGCTGGCGGGTTGGTATTTGTGCTGCTGGTTGCGGCAGTGCTGGCAGTGAAAGCCCGGCAGGAAGGCTGGTTCGTTCCCGAACCGCCGCTCGACCTGCCCAATCAACCAGTTTTGCTGCTTTTCAATCGCTACCGCGGCTGTGAATGTGCGCTGGATGTGTATGAGGCCGCCGAGTGGCAGGTCAGGGGCTGGCCGGAGGAAGCGCGTCTATCCGTGCCGGTGCTGGTCATCAACCTGGATCGGCAGAAGGTGTTGGGCGAACGTTATAAAGTACACCGTGCGCCTTCTTTAATGCTGTTGGATGCGGCCGGCAATGTGGTTTACCGGCAAAACGAAGTGGTAACCGACGATTTACCGCTGGATTTGGAAACCTTTGAGCAGAAAATTCGGGAGATGCAAAAACCATGAGCGAGGAATTGTACTGGCAATCCGACCTGGAAACAGCCGTGAAGCGGGCGCGTGGTGAAGGAAAGGGGGTTTTGCTCCAATTCCACCGCGAGGATTGCGCCGGCTGCAAGAAACTGTATGCCCTGACTTATGCCGACCCGCAGGTACGGCGGGAGATGCAGCACTGGTTCGTTCTGCTGCGCGCCGATATTCTCAAAGACCGCGCCGTGCGTTCCCGCTACTCTGCCTACTGGACACCTTCTTTTTATTTTCTCAATGGGGCGGGTAATGCGCTTCATTCCTTCAACGGTTATCTGAATGTAGAGGACTTTCGGGTTTTGTTGCGGTTGGGAAAAGCAGCCTTAGACCTGCCGCGAGGCCGTTATTTTGAGGTGATTGACCTGATGGACGATGGGCTGGCACTCTTTCCGAACAATCCACGGGCGGCGACCATGTTATTTGTGCGTGGCATGGCGGAATACCTGATCGGTAAGGAGAAGAGCAGTTTTCGCGGCGCCATGAGCGAAATTCTGGAACTGTACCCCAACAGCCTGGAAGCGCGCATGTGGCCGTGGATGGAGGGGTAGCTGCGTTTTTGGAGAATGTGCTGGCAGGCAGGGGGTGGTGCAATTCCTGCGTCTAAAGACCGCGGAATTTATCCCATTCAGTACCGCTTTTCTGTGCGGCATTGCAGAGAGTGGACAAGTTCGATACAATTCAGGAAGAAAGAAAACCATCCGACCCTTATTAAAAGATGAAGAAAATCTGGCTGGTATTCCTGGTTTTACTGCTGACCGGCTGGCTGCCTGCCTGCGGGATGGAATCCACGCAGACGCAGTCGCCGGAAGCCTATGTGGATTTATCGGTGAGGCAGCCGCTGCCTACGCTGGTACGCGAAGTACCTCCTCTTCGTGTAGCCGTTGCTTCGGTGGTTTCTCCAAAGGGCACGGTGCAATCCTACAATGACTTGCTGGAATATCTTGCCGGTCGTTTTAACCGGCCGGTGGAGCTGGTTCAACGCCGCACGTATGCCGAGACCAATCAACTGATTGCCGAAGGGCAGGTAGATGTGGCATTCGTCTGCACCAGCGCCTATCTGGAGGGGTCGCAGGCTTTTGGCATGGAACTCCTTGCCGCTCCACAGGTGGGGGGTGAAACGGTGTATTATTCCTTGCTTCTGGTGCCGGCCGACAGCCCGGCCCAATCCATGGCCGATTTACAAAACGGCGTTTTCGCCTTTACGGATCCCATGTCGTTGAGCGGGCGCGTCTATCCTACCATGCTGGTACGTCAATTGGGTTATGACCCGCAGACCTTCTTTTCACGCATCTTCTTTACCTACAATCATGACGAAGCCATCCGTGCGGTTGCCAGCGGGCTGGCGGATGGGGCGGCGGTGGATAGTCTGGTTTATGAATTTGCCGTTCAGCGTGATCCGCAATTGCAAAAAAAGGTCCGGGTCATTCACCGCTCGCCGCCCTTTGGCATCCCGCCGGTGGTGGTCAGTCCGCTGGTGGATGAAAACTTGAAACGTGAATTGCAGAAAGTGCTGTTGGATATGGCGTTGGACCGGCAGGGCCAGCAGGCGCTGGCCGAAATTGGGGTTGAACGCTTCGTTCAAATTGAACCGGCGGCTTACGAAAGCGCACGCCGACTGGTTGAACAGTATCAGCAGGAGGGCGAAGGTGACTCGGATTAGCCGCTGGGTTGCGCAGTTTTGGGCGTTTGCCGGGGCGGTCAGCATTCGCACCAAAATACTGGGTCTGGCGGTGGGGCTGGTTTTGCTGGCCGGTGTCAGTAACACGCTGCTCACCCGCCGGGTGCTGATCGAGAACATGCAAGCCCAATTGCGCGATCAGAGCGTATCGGTTGCCCGCGATCTGGCGGCGCGTGCCGCTGAACCGATATTGCTGAACAACCTGCTGGCGTTGCAGGACCTGCTTTTGGAAACCCAAAGCAACAACCCTTCCTTTCAATATGCATTCATTGTTGACCCGCAGGGACAGATTCTGGCTCACACCTTCAACGGCGGGTTTCCGCTGGCGTTGATTGAGGTCAACGCTGCCGGTAGCGATGAGCATCACCATACGGTGCTGCTGGCTACCAATGAAGGCACGGTCTATGATACGGCTGTCCCCATTTTGGACGGCAAGCTGGGTGTTGCGCGGGTGGGGCTTTCCACCGCTGCGGTGCAAAACGCGTTGGCGCGGGTGACTTTTCAAGCCGTGGTCAGCACGCTCATCATATTACTGATCGGTTTTCTGGTTGCCAGCCTGCTGACTCACATTCTTACCCGTCCAATCGTCGAACTGGTGCAGGCTACCCGTCATGTGGCGCGCGGGGATTATTCGCTGGCGGTGCGTCCCTGGGCCAAGGATGAGCTGGGCAGTCTGGCGCAGGCTTTCAATCAGATGACCGGTGATCTCAAGCAGATGCAGGAATTGCGCGCCGAACGGGAGCATCTGCAACAGCTGCTGCTGGAACGGGTGATTGCCGCCCAGGAAGAAGAACGGCGGCGGATTGCGCGCGAATTGCACGACAGTACCTCGCAATCGTTGACTTCGCTGCTGGTAGGGCTGCGTACACTGGAAGCCGACTGCTCAACCATTGACCAGCGCAAGTTGGGCGAATTGCGTCAGATTGCCGCCCAAACCCTGGAGGAGGTTCACCATCTGGCAATGCAGCTGCGCCCGCGCGCTCTGGATGACCTCGGCCTTTCGGCGGCTTTGGAACGGCTGGTTTTCGAATGGCAGTCGCGTTTGCACATTCCCATTGACCTGATGATTACCCCCGGCGCTCAACGGCTGCCCCCGCCTATTGAAACCGCGCTGTACCGTATCATTCAGGAAGCGCTGACCAACATTGCCCGGCATGCCTCGGCACAATCGGCCAGCATTCTGGTCGAGCGCCGTCAGAATACGGTGATTGCCGTGATTGAGGATAACGGAATTGGATTTGACCCGCTTAACCATTCCAACCACCAGCGCATCGGCATTCTCGGCATGCAGGAGCGCGCCAAGCAGCTGGGCGGGCAGTTGAAAATTGAAAGCAGCCAGGGACACGGCACCAGTATTTTTGTGGAAATTCCGGTGGATGACCATGAAACCGAATTCAAGCGAGAAGAAACGCATTCTGCTGGCGGATGACCACGCCATTTTACGCTCCGGTCTGCGGCTGATGCTTTCCAGTCAGCCGGACTGGGAAGTGGTGGGAGAAGCTGCCAGCGGGGCTGAAACGATTGAAAAGTGCGAACAGCTCCAGCCGCATCTGATTCTGCTGGATGTGAGCATGCCGGGCGGCAGCGGGCTGGATATTCTGCCCGCCTTGCGGCGGGTTGCGCCGGGGGTGCGCATCCTGATTCTGACCATGCACGACGATAAACACTACCTGCAGGAAGCGCTGCGCAGCGGCGCTTCGGGGTATGTGTTGAAAAAGGCCGCCGACACCGAATTAATTACGGCCATTCAGGCGGTGTTGAAGGGGGAATTTTATGTGCATCATTCGATGATGCGTTTTGTGCTGGAAGAAGTGCTGGACAGCCAGCCCTCGCCTTCGGACGAGTGGGAGCAGTTGAGCGAACGGGAACAACAGGTGCTGCAGCTGGTAGCCCTCGGTTACACCAGCGCCGAAATTGCCGAGCAGCTATCGCTCAGCCCCAAAACGGTGGAAACCTACCGCGCCCGCGGCATGGAAAAACTGGGCCTGCGCAGCCGCGCGGCGCTGGTGCGCTACGCCTTACAGCGCGGTCTCATTTCCCCTTCCTGAACCGAACACCATCCCCCAATCAAACTTTTCCTGACATTCTGATCCAAATCAGCGGGATTTTCCCGCTTTATTAATGGCTGCCGAAAGGCTAGGCTTAAGCGTGGATGGATACGAGTCCCTTCCGCTGTAATTTTCCCCTACCGAAAGGAGAGCGGTAATGGCTGATGATCAACAAGCAACCCGAATTTCCCGGCGCAATTTTATCAAAATCATGGGGGTGGCTGGCGCGGCGCTGGCTTCGCGCCGTTTGTTGAACGGCCGCCCGGTGCGCGCCGACCGGCCGGCTGCAGCAACGGCTGAATTGCCACCCCCGCCGGCTAAAACCGAAGCCGATGTGCTGCTGCGCATGCAAGAGGAACTGGCGCGCGCCTTGAAAAAACCGCCTGCCGAGCGGCGCTGGGTGATGGTGATTGACCTGCGCAAGTGCGTTGGCTGCCATGCCTGCACGATTGCCTGCGTAGCCGAGAATAAACTGCCGCCCGGCGTGGTCTACCGTCCCGTGATTGAGAAAGAGATTGGTACTTACCCCAATGTTTCTCGTCTGTTTGTTCCGCGCCCGTGTATGCAGTGCGAAAAACCGCCCTGCACACCGGTTTGCC
>NZ_DAOUBL010000162.1:0-3794 GCF_034432615.1 Bellilinea sp.
TGCCTTTGCCCGAGCCATTCAGGAAATCCAGTTGGGAAAAGTCCGCCGTGAAGCCCTGCGAGATATGGCCGAACGCATTGGCATCCCTGAAATGACCAGTTTTGTGGCAGCGGTCATTCAATCTGAACAACTGGGCGTTAGTCTCGCTAAGGTTTTACGCATTCAATCTGATCAGATGCGAGTTAAGCGCCGCCAGCGCGCGGAAGAGGAAGCGCACAAAGCGCCGTTGAAAATGCTCATCCCCATGGCGTTGCTGATTTTCCCCTCGTTAATGATTGTACTCCTCACCCCTGCTGCCCTTCGCCTGTTTCAGTCTGCGCTTGGCGGCATGTTTCAATAAACACCATAAAAAAACGGGTTTCGATATTTTTCTACCTTGCCGGCTCAAAAAGCGCCTGGTAAACCATGCACACCTTAACGAAAGCCTCTCCACGGTTTGCGATCCAGCAGTTCTTCTGGATTGCCATGGACTGGCTGTATCCCCCATCATGCGCCGGTTGTGGAAAAAACGGCGAACGGTTATGCCGCTCCTGCCTGCAACAAATTACACCCATTGACCATCAAACCTCTTGCCCGCGTTGTGACCTTCCTCAAGTCAATCACCTATGCCCCGACTGCCAGAGTCAGCCCCCAGTTTTTGAGCAGCTGCGTTCTTACAGCGTTTATGATGGTTCACTCCGTCGAGCCATTCATCGGTTGAAATATGAAAACGACTTGCCCCTGGCAGATACCCTTTGCCGGTTTCTCATTTCTCTCTTCGCCGAACAAAATTGGCAGGTCAACTTAATTTGCCCCGTCCCACTCAGTCACCAACGTCAGCGGCAAAGGGGATACAATCAGTCTGCATTACTTGCCCAATTACTGGGTTGGGCTTTGTCTATTCCTTTTACCAATAAAGCCTTGTACCGAATTCGAGAAACACGCTCTCAAGTTGGGTTGAACGCCGTACAAAGACGGGAAAATGTAAAAGGAGCGTTCAGCGCCGTGCCATCCATCGTACAAAACAAAACCGTACTGGTGGTTGATGACATTGCTACCACCAGCGCAACGCTCTCTGCCTGTGCCGAAGCACTGAAGAGCGCCGGCGCCAGTCAGGTTTTTGCAATAACCCTCGCTCGCACCGTTCAGATCGAACAAAGTTGAGGTATACTAGGTTTAAATCCCGGTATGCCAATCTGCCTTACCCCAATCTTACCCTCAGGAGGAAGGAATGACACCGCAAATTGAAGTATTTACCCGTAATCTGGAATTGACCGACCGCCTACAGGAATATGTCACCAAAAAAGTATCTAAATTAAATAAATTAATCAATGACGTTGAAGACACCCGTGTAGATCTTTCGTATGTAAAATCAGCACGGAGTGCATCCGACCGGCAGGTTGCACAAATTACCATTCGAGGCAAAGGTTTTATTTTGCGGGCCGAAGAAAGAGCGGACGATTTGTTTGCCGCCATTGACGAAGCAGTGGACAAAATGCAACGCCAGATTTCTCGCTTCAAAGGCAAGCGCCAGCGCGGGCGTGGTGATGGTACACCCGCTTCTGAGGTAGCAAAAGAACCCATGCCCGAAGAAACCACCGCCGATATTGAGGAAATGCCGGTCATTGCCCGCCGCAAGACGTTTTCGCTGGTTCCGATGGATGAGATGGAAGCCATTGAGCAGATGAAACTGCTTGGGCATGAAGATTTCTTCGTTTTTTACAATGCAAATACCAATGCCATTAACGTTTTATATACCCGACGAGATGGAACATATGGCTTGATTGAACCCAAATTAGGTTAACCTCATCCAACAACGACTCACCAAAAACACACCCTGGCCAGGGGTGTGTTTTTGTTACTTGCCACTCCTGCGGCTGTGCGCTATAATCTAGCCGTTCTGAAACCATCTTGAAAACAGGGAAAGTAATATGATTGACGTCAACGATCTGCGCAAAGGGGTAACTTTCGAACTGGATGGAAACCTCTACAAAGTACTCGAATACAGCCACCACAAACCGGGGCGCGGTAACGCTACCATTCGCATTAAGGCTCGCAACCTGCGCACCGGCGCCACACTGGAAAAGACCTTTACCTCCGGTGACCGTGTTCCTGAAGCCCGCCTGGAATACCATAACGCTCAATACCTCTACAACGACGGCGAAATTTATTACTTCATGGACACCGAAACTTTTGAGCAGTACCCCATCCGTGCCGAAATCCTCGGCGATTCGGCCGGTTATCTCAAAGAGGAAATGCCGGTCAAATTGACTTTTTACGGATCTGAAGCGCTGGATGTGGAACTGCCTACCACGGTTGATTTAAAAGTGACTTATGCGGAAATTGCGGTGCGCGGCGATACTGCCACGGGCGTGACCAAAACCGTTACCGTTGAAACTGGTATTCAGGTACAGGTGCCCAATTTTGTGGAAGAAGGCGATGTCATCCGTGTAGATACCCGCACAGGCACATACGTAACCCGCGTTCAATAAACAAGGCTCTTATTTGAATGAAAACCCCTGCGGGTTTTGAATGCAGTTATTTTTACGGGGATTACTATCGTGGACGAAAAAGGGAGGAGTGCCGCCTGATCGGCAACACACCTGCTCCCCACCACTGGACTGCGGATTTATGTAAAACCTGTCCGGTTCCGGGTATTCAAAGAGCCAATGCCTGCCCGCACATGGTACTGGATGCCCGAGTAAGCCGCGGGTTTCTTGGATTAAAACGAAAAGTCCACGTCAGCGCCTATTGCAATAAATCCTTCCAGATTGTCACTGAACCGCATGTCGGTTGCGGTCAGTGCCATCCGCTACCCCCACCTTTTATCGAACCGGAAACTCGATGAGCCTCACCGTTCTTTTTGATTTAGATGATACCCTGCTGGAAAACGATATCCAGCCGTTTATTCAACGTTATTTTGAATTACTGGCAAATACACTGGCTGAATCGATCTCACCCCAACAATTTTTGCAGGCCATGCAGCATGCAGTCTATGCCATGCTGCAAAAACAAATGCCAGCGGGCACATTAGAAAACACCTTCGACCAAGTGTTCTACCCCGCTTTAGGGGTGTCCAAACAATCCCTCAAAGAGAAAATTGATGATTTCTACCGGACAAAATTCCCTTTACTAAAAGAATTAACCCGCCCCAGATCAACAGCCATCCGCCTGATTGAATGCGCTTTTGAGCGCGGATGGCAGGTTGTGATCGCCACCAATCCCCTCTTCCCTCGAACCGCAATCGAACAGCGCTTGGCATGGGCCGGTTTACCCGTTGACCAATATCCATATTCATTGGTTACCACTTACGAAAATTCACACTTCTGTAAACCTCATCCAGCCTATTTTGCAGAAATCCTTGCAGTCCTTCGCTGGCCTCAGATGCCGGCTGTGATGGTTGGCAACAGCTGGGAGGACGACATTCTACCAGCAGAACAGTTAGGATTACCCACCTTTTTCCTGAGCGAACAGAATCAGCCTGAGAACAGTGCCTCGCGTAACCCCCTCAGTAAAACCGGTGCTTTGGAGGATGTACTGGCCTGGCTGGATACCATTGCTCAACAGGATGGCGTACCCTCCTATGATGGGATTGCCGCCATTCTGGCGACTTTGCAATCCACCCCGGCTGCATTGGAAACTTTTTCCTCTGCTTTTCCTGAAGAACTCTGGAATCAAAGACCTGAACCTAAAGAATGGTGTTTCACCGAGATCTTATGTCATCTACGCGATGTCGATCGCGAGGTCAATCTGGAACGCATTGAAATGGTATTGAAAGAAAACCGTCCCTTCCTGCCAGCCGCAATGACGGATGG
>NZ_DAOUBL010000163.1:0-3666 GCF_034432615.1 Bellilinea sp.
CGGCAAAGAATACATCGGCGGCGGGTATGTGACCGTCATGGTGCGCGGCGATGTCGGCGCGGTCAAAGCCGCCACCGATGCCGGCGCAGCCGCTGCCCAGCGGGTTGGCGAACTGGTCAGCGAGCATGTCATCCCGCGCCCGCACAGCGATGTGGAGATGATTCTGCCCAAAGTTGAAGGCTGAGCGAGGAGCAGATTTTCCTCATGAGCGACTCGCGGGAAATGGTCAGTGTTGGCATTGATGTCGGCACCACAACCACCCAGCTGGTATTCTCCCGTCTGGCAGTGAGCAATATCTCCCGTCTTGGGCAGATACCCCGTTTTCAGGTCAGCGGTAAATCGGTCCTGTACGAAAGCCCGGCCTACTTCACCCCCCTGCTAACCCCCGATGTGGTGGATGTGCAAAAATTGAGCGAGATCATCCGAAACGAATACCGGAAAGCCGGCATTCAACCCCAACAGGTCGAAACCGGCGCGGTAATCATCACCGGCGAAATTGCCCGCACCCAAAATGCCGAGGAGATTCTCAAGGCCATCGCCTCGCTGGCGGGTGAGTTCGTGGTCACCGTTGCCGGCCCGAATGTGGAATCGCTAATCGCCGGCAGGGGGTCGGGAGCGGCTGCCTACTCCTCGGAAAACTACACCACCGTCACCAATGTAGATATTGGCGGCGGCACCTCCAACGCAGCCATTTTCCGCTCCGGGGAGCATCTCTCTTCATCGGCGCTGGCTGTCGGCGGACGGCAGATCGTCATTGAAAAGACCTCCGCCATCGTCCAGCATATTGCCCCGCCCGGCCAGTTAATCATCAAAACGCTCGGCCTGCCCATTTTTGTGGGCAAGCGGGTTGACCTGAATGTGCTGCAGCCCTTCTGCGACTGCATGGCCGACCTGATCGCCGACCTGATTCACGGCGTGCAGACCGAGCTGGGCAGGCAGCTGCAACTTTCTCCACCGTTGACCCACGCCGCCGAATCCAAAGTGCTGTTCATCTCCGGCGGGGTTGGCAGCTACTTTTACCAGCCGGTCGAGATTCATTCGCTGGCAGATGTGACCATCCATAACGATGTCGGGCCTTTGCTGGCTCAATCACTGCGGCTCAATCCGCGCATTCGTCAAATGCGGGTGGAAAAACCGGCCCAAACCCTACGCGCTACGGTGCTGGGTGCTGCCACCCAAACCATCACCCTGAGTGGCAGCACCATCTTCACCGATGCCAGCCTGCTTCCGCTGCGCAACCTGCCCGTCATCCGCCCGCATTTCAACAACGGTGACCTGCACAACCCCAGTAAAGTCAAGGAAGCCGTCCAAAGTGCCGTCCTGCGTTGGGACCTGGGACAAAATTCTGGGCATTTTGCCATTGCGCTGGATTTGCCGCCCCGCCTCGATTTCCCCACCCTGCAGTCACTGGCTGCCGGTCTGGTGCAGTTTTTCGGTGAACTCGGCCAACCCGGTATTCCGCTGGTGCTGATCACCGAAGCGGACTACGCGCAAGTGCTCGGGCAGACCATCCGCTCGCTCAACACTCACATCCCGCTCATCAGCGTGGATCAGGTTGATCTAGCAGAAGGTGATTTCATTGACATCGGTGAACCGATTCTTGACGGGCGGGTGGTGCCGTTATCTGTAAAAACCCTCATTTTTTACCATTAGCGGTGGAAAAATGTTGAGTCAATCCTTTCATTCAAAGCGTAACCGAGAAGGAGGATTTCTATGCTCTTAAGAACCAGGTTGTTTGGAAATACCTACGAGTTCGGCTCCATCAAAGAGGTCATGGCCAAAGCCAACGAGGAGAAATCCGGTGACCGTCTGGCGGGGATTGCCGCCCGCAGTGTTGCCGAGCGCATGGCAGCCCGCTACGTGCTGGCAGAAGTGCCGCTGGAAGTGCTGCGCAACAATCCGGCCGTGCCATACGAGGAGGATGAAGTTACCCGTGTCATTCAGGATTCGGTCAACGAAACCATTTACAACGAAATCAAGCACTGGACGGTTGGCCAGTTTCGCGAATGGCTGCTGGATGACAACACCACCGGCGAGATGATCCGGCGCGTCAGCAACGGTTTGACCGCCGAAATGGTGGCCGCCGTGACCAAATTGATGTCCAACATGGACCTGATGGTTGCCGCCCGCAAGATTCGCGTCACGGCGCACTGCAACAACACCATCGGATTGGAAGGCACACTGGCTTCCCGCAATCAGCCAAACCACCCGACCGACTCGCCCGAAGGCATCCGTGCCACCATCTACGAAGGGCTTTCCTTTGGCTCCGGTGACAGCGTCATCGGCATCAACCCGGTGGATGATTCGCTCGCCAGCGTCATGCGCCTGCTGGACATGACCTACGACATCATCCAGAAATGGCAAATTCCCACCCAAAACTGCGTGCTGGCGCACGTTACCACGCAGATGGAAGCCATGCGGCGCGGCGCACCGGTCGGCCTGGTATTCCAGAGTCTGGCCGGTTCACAAAAAGCCAACGAAGCCTTTGGCGTGACGGTTGCCATGATTGACGAAGCCTACGAGATGGCTCAAAAGTACTGCTGGACGGCCGGGCCGAACTACATGTACTTTGAAACCGGTCAGGGAACTGCCCTCTCGGCAGATGCCCATTACGATACCGACCAGCTGACCATGGAAGCGCGCATCTACGGGCTTGCCAAACGCTACAAACCCTTCCAGGTCAACACGGTGGTCGGTTTCATCGGCCCGGAGTACCTGTACGACTCGGTACAGATTACCCGCGCCGGCCTGGAAGATCACTTCATGGGCAAACTGACCGGTATTTCGATGGGCTGCGATGCCTGCTACACCAACCACGCCAAAGCCACCCAAAACGACATCGAAAATCTGGCGGTGCTGCTTACGGCGGCTGGCTGCAACTACTTCATGGGCGTGCCCATGGGGGATGATGCCATGCTCAGTTATCAATGCACCAGTTACCACGACACCGCCGCCTTACGGCAGTTGCTCGGCCTGCGTCCGGCCCCCGAATTTGAAAAATGGATGGAGTCGATCGGCTTGATGGAAAACGGTAAACTGACCGCCAAAGCTGGCGATGCTTCATTCTTCCTGCAACGCAAATAAGGAGAAATTCTTATGGAACAAGGCAAAATGGATATCGAGGCAATCGTTCAGGCCGTACTGGCTGAACTGAACAAGAAAAACGCCGGTCAGCCGGCTGCTGCGCCGGCAAAAACTGCCGCCAACGGTGAACTGGTCATAGATTTACCCGACCCGACTGTGCCGGAACACCGCTTTGCGCCTGGGGTCAAAAACCCCTACGACCTGGAAGGTCTGCGCAACCTGATGGCCACCACCACCGCCCGCATCGGAGTCGGACGCGCCGGCCCGCGCCCGCGTACCGCCTCACTGCTGCTGTTCCAGTCCGATCACGGCGTAACGCAGGATGCCATCTACGGCGAAGTGGATCAGGCCGTGCTGGATAAATTTGAGCTGTTCACCGTCCAGACTCAGGTGGAAGACCGCAACCAGTACCTGACCCGTCCGGATCTCGGCCGAAAGTTGAGTGAAGAAGCCAAGAAGGTCATCGCCGAACGCTGCGTCAAGAAACCGCAGGTGCAAATTGTGGTAGGCGATGGGCTGAGCGCAGCCGCCATCAACAACAACTTCCCGCTCATCTACCCGGTCATCGTGCAGGGTTTGAAG
>NZ_DAOUBL010000164.1:0-16832 GCF_034432615.1 Bellilinea sp.
CAACCGCGAAGAGTTTTTCAAAGCCTTACAAGAATACAGCCAGCGGGAAAGAAGATTTGGAAAACTCTCCGATCAGGTCTGTTGCTGAGAGCAGCGGGGTCACCCTGCGCAGCCGCCTGCTGGTGGCCATCGTGCTCATTCTGGTCGGGGTTACCTTCGTCTCATTGGGTGGGTTGACCTATGCCGCATTTATCAGTCTTCTGTTAGCCATAGCCGCCTGGGAATACTGGCGGCTTTTTTCTCAAGGCGGTTATTTCCCTTCGGCGGTCATGCTGCTGGGTGGCACACTCGTTCTGGCATTCAGCCGTTTTTACTGGGGTTTTCAGTACAGTGATCTCCTCCTGGCTGTGCTGATCTTACTCAGCATGGCGGCTCACATTTTCACCTGTCAGCATGGCTGCACCACCGCCGGCATGGATTTCACCATCACCCTGACCGGCATTTTATACATCGGGTGGATGGGTTCCTATCTCATCTCACTGCGTTTTTTGCCGGATGGTTTGTGGTGGGTCATGCTGACCATTCCCACCATCGCGGTTGGTGATGCCGGCGCGTTTTTCATCGGACGGACTTTTGGTAAAACGCCGCTTGCACCGCGCATCAGCCCCAACAAAACCCGAGAAGGTTATTTGGGTGGCCTGCTGTTTTCTGTGG
Source organism: Bellilinea sp. (assembly GCF_034432615.1). GTDB lineage: Bacteria > Chloroflexota > Anaerolineae > Anaerolineales > Anaerolineaceae > Bellilinea. The sequence continues at coordinate 655 of NZ_DAOUBL010000164.1, forward strand.
TTGGCGGGGTACTTTTTGCTTTACTTTGGGGGCTGCGTTCCCCGCTGATCACCCCGCTGCACGGGTTGATTTTAGGTTTGGCGTTAGGTGCGCTCACCCCATTGGGCGATTTGGGTGAAAGTATGCTCAAACGCCAGTTCAACATCAAGGATTCGGGAAAACTGTTAGCCGGTCACGGTGGAGTGTTAGACCGGCTGGACTCATGGCTGTGGGGAGCAGCCATCGGCTATTATCTTATTCTGTGGTTATGGTAAGCGGATTGAACCCCATTCTCAAATCTTATTTCAAAAAGGAGGAACGACCTGATGATTGACTCCAAGCCTACCCGCAACCTTGCACTTGAACTGGTGCGTGTGACTGAAGCGGCGGCACTGGCAGCCGGCCGTTATGTGGGCAGGGGCGATAAAATCGCCGCTGACCGCGCCGCAGTGGATGCCATGCGTCTGGTGCTGAATACCATTCAAATGGACGGTGCGATTGTCATCGGCGAAGGCGAGAAAGACGAAGCGCCGATGCTCTACAACGGGGAACGCTTGGGAACCGGTGAACCTCCACAGGTGGACATTGCGGTTGATCCGATTGACGGCACACGCCCCACCGCCTACGGCCTGCCCAACGCCATTGCCACGGTTGCCCTCGCCCCGCGGGGCAGCATGTTCAACCCCGGACCCATTGTCTATATGGATAAAATTGCGGTAGGTCCTGAAGCCCGCGATGTCATTGATATTGAAGCGCCGGTTGAGGACAACCTGCGGAAAATTGCCAAAGCCAAAGGCGGCAATGTTGAAGACCTGACCGCCGTCATCCTTGACCGCCCGCGCCATGAAGAACTGATCCGCCGCGTTCGAAGGGTTGGCACGCGCATCATCCTCATCCCAGATGGCGATGTCGCCGGCGCCCTGATGACATCCCTGCCGGAAACCGGCATTGACGTGCTGCTCGGCATTGGCGGCACACCCGAAGGCGTGCTGGCAGCCTGCGCATTGCGCTGCACCGGCGGCACGATTCAAGGAAAACTTCACCCGCGCAACGAAGAGGAAAGGCGCAAAGGTGAAGAATTGGGGTACGACTTCAACCGCGTCCTGACCATTGACGATCTGGTTTCATCCGAAGATGTTTTCTTTGCGGCAACCGGCATCACCAACGGCGAGCTGCTTCGCGGCGTAGATTACTACCCCGGCGGCGCCACCACCGACAGCATTGTTCTGCGCGGTCTGACCGGTACCAGCCGGCGCATTATCTCCACCCACCGATTGACCAAACTCTCCAAAATCAGCGCCATTCACTATTGATCCAATTCATCAAGTTAAACATCAACGCCTTCCCCGCAAAAGGAAAGGCGTTGATTTTTATTTTGGGCAGCCGAACGGCTTATTTGATTTCGTAAGTCAGGTTGGCGTCCGCCTGAATGACCAGCTGACCGGCCGCAATCGGGACACTTGAAGAAGCTGCCAACCCACCCTTGGCCTCATACACTGGCATCGGGCCGCCGCTGGAATACACGCTGATGTTCTGCAATTCGCCCAGTGTTACTCCGGCAAGACCGGCAATTTCACCGGCTTTGGCTTTGGCGTCTTCCACTGCCAGGCGGCGGGCTTCAGCCTCAGCCGTGGCGCGATCCTGCACATCAAAGCTGATGCCGTTGATGGTATTGGCACCACCCTGCACCACGGCGTTCAAAATTTCACCCAGTTTTTGCAGCTCTCGCACCTTGACGAAAACGGTGTTTTCCACCACGTAGGTGATCTTGCCCGGCGCGCCTTCCGGCGTATATTCCTGCTGAGGATAGACATTGAAAGCAGTGGTTTGAATGTCCTCAGCAGCAATCCCCTGCTGTTTGAGGGTATCAGCGATGGTTTGCGCCTGTCGGTTGTTCTGTGCCAGGGCTGTGGCTACATCATCCGCCTGACTGCGTACGCCAATGTAGATGTAGGCAATATCGGGTACCAGATAGACTTTGCCCGTCCCGGAAACATTAATCTGACGCAGCGGCTGGTTTGAAGCCGGTGCGGTCCCAGCGCAGGCCGCCAACAGACTGGCTGCCATTACCAAAATGATGAACAACATCCAACGGTTTTTCATGGTTCCTCCTTATCGAACCTTTATAGTGAGATATATTCCTCTCTTCATGACGTTGAGTGGTTTAAAAAGTTCCCACAAATACAACAGGGAAATGGCTCTGGATCCGCCATTTCCCCACATTTCCCATCACAGCTCACCAGAATTATTTATGGCACCAGCCGCAGGTTAAACACCCCAATCGGTTGTTCGACCTTCAGGCGGATTTGGGCATTTTGGGCATTTGCACCGGGGGAATAAAGATAATTGCCTTCCACCCGAAAATCAGCAGGCGGGATATTGCGGACGGTAATGGCTGTATCTGCCTGAATTTCCACCAGCGCCCCGCGCGGCACCTCAAGCGTCAAATTGCCGATCGGGTTACTGATGACCCCCTCAAACGAATCATCAGCAGATAATGTTACCGTCAGCTGCCCCACCGCTACCGAAGCATTCAAGCGCTCCAGATCAAGACCGCGCAGATCCAGCACCTGATCGCCGGCGCCGGTATTGGTTTCCAGAGTGATCGGAATTTGCCCGTTGAGCTGGATTTGCCAGTTGGGAGATTGAAAACTGCCCGCCCACGGCAGGTACACCACCCCAGAACTGCCCAGCGAATAACTGCCCAATCCATCCTGGACTGCATAACGATCATCCAGCGTCTGCTGGCGGGTCAAGATGACCTGCCCTTCTGCCAGTATTTGAGGACTGGCCGATGACTTCACCAGCAAACCGCCCGCGGGATTGGAAAGACGAACAATGGCACGTTCGGCACCCTGCAGGGGCTGAGCGATGGGCAGCGCCTGCCCCCCAATCGCCCCCTGCGAGCTGGCTGCCAGCCAGAACACACCACCAACCACGCCCAGCGTCAGCAAGACGGCCACCAGCGTCACCCAGCGCGAACTGCCGCGGAGGATAATATCCAGTCCGATGGCAATCAAAATCAACGGCCATAAACGCAGCAGCATATTCAATGCATTGCCGGGCAGGTAACCAAAGTTGCTGAGCAGAAATACCGTACCCAATCCGATCGAAAAGACGCCCCACACCCAGCCTTCGCCCCTCAGAATGTGGTCAATCCCACCGATCAGGAAAATCAACGGCCAGAGCCGCACCAAAACAGCCCACGCATCGCCGGATAAAGCGCCCAGCGTGTTCAACAGCAAAACAATTCCAACGGCAATCAGCATCAACGGCCAGAATATACTCCGCCGCTCGCGAACAGGTTTCATCTCGCTCATTTCACCCTCCCTAACCACGCCGCAAAGCGCGCACAAACAACACAATTCCCGCCACAATCATCAATGCCGGGATCAAATAGGCCGCCCACTGCACACTGATCCCCATCACAATCAGGGAAAGGATCACCATCACCCCTGCCGGCCAGAGTGCCCAGGTCATCCGTTCTCCACCCGGCCCGGGCAGCAAGTACACCATGCCGAAGGTGGCCCCCAAACCCAGCAGGAACACCCACGCTGCCGAATCGCCCACTATCGGCTCAATCACCAGCATCACAACCAGACTGGCCATCACCCCCGCCGGAATCAAAGCCCACCAAAAGTGGCGATTGAGCAAATAAACCACGATGAAACTGATTCCAATTCCACCCAGCACAAAAGCCCCGCCAACCTGTTCGGAGATGGCCGGCGCAATGCGGCTAAAACCAATCAGCGCCCCAATCCCCAGCAGGGTAAAGCCGGGGATGGCAGCCCACCACTGTTTACGGTCATTCAATAACACCGCAAGGAATGCAGCCCCACCCAGCACAAACAAAAACGACCAGAGCAGACCGCTCAATTCAATTTGAAAGACCGCATCCAGCAGCGCAACCAATCCCATCAGGATTAATCCGCCGCCAGCCAGAATACGCCAGTTCATTTTTGACATGATTTTACTCCTTGAACTCAAAAAAATTTATGCGCTGAGGATCTCAATCGAACCCATACCGGCTTCGACTTTGATCTCCACCCGCCGGTCAGCCACATCAAAACCGGGAGTCTCGTAAGTTACCCCATTGTAAGGAAAGCGCTGCGGGTCAATTTTGCTGCCGACAAGTCCGCTTTCCATGTGAATACGGCCGGCCACCCCTTCGGGCACCTTCAACACCACCGAAGCAGCCCCGGCGCGCACATCTACGCGGCAAAAAGGAGACTGAGCCGGCAAAGTCATCTGGGTGGAACTTGCCCCGGTTTCCAGCAGCACCTTTCTGACGTTCAATTCACGCAGGTTGATGAGATTTTCTCCCGCACCGGTGTGAAAGGTCAACTCCAGCGGGATGGTCTGGGTCAGCCGCACGTCCCAGCGCAACCCTTCCTCACCTGCCCATGGAATATCCAGCGGTGTCAACACCGGGTCGGCATTCAACTTTACCCGCAACAGCGAGCCTTCCGGCTGAACCGAATGGCGCACACCGCCAACAAACGATCCTTCCAGCAGCTGAGCAGGCCCAGCGCCATGATTGACCAGCAGCCGTCCGGCGCCGTGGTTGAATTCAATGCTGGCTTGATCGGCTGCCTGCAGGGGAATGCTGAGATTTTGTACTTCAGAGGAGTTTTGGGTTGCCAGCCGCGGGCGCAATAGAATCCACGCTCCCAGCAGAATCAAGACAAGAGGCCAGAAATAGGTCCACACACTCCACGAAAGCACCCCCAGCGTCTGCAAGAGAAACAATGTTCCCAGCAGAATGAGAATCAGACCCCAAAACAAACGATTACTGCGCATTTTTCACACTCCTTATTTACGGAAATCGAAAACTGGCCAGCAGAAGGCTGGCTTTGGATAACCACCCGGCATGGTCTGCCGTAATGCTCAACATGAAAATTACCCCCGGCAGCAGGTAAGCCGCCGCTACCAGCAGAATACTACCTGCCAGCAGGCCGCGCAGTTGATCCTGGGTGAACTGCCAACCCCTGCCGGTCAGTTTATCCACCCCAATGGTCAACCCCACCAGCGCCAATACAAAAGCAGCCGATTGCACGATACGCTGCCAGACTGCCGGTTGCCAGCGCAAAAGCAGAATGGTGCTGAACAGAAGAAGGGAAAGGGTAAGAAATGCCAGAAAGGTGCGGGCTGGCATGATACTAACGCAAGTGCGCAGCAAATTAATGGCTGCCAGCGCTACAATGCCGCCCAAAACAATCCCGCTGAGCATTCCCACCCCATTCTGAATAACCCACGCCAACCAGCCGGCCGTCAGCCAGAGAATACCCGTCAGGCTCAGAAACGGAAGCAGCAGCCGCTTCATCGGTTTGCTCCTGCGCCAGAGCGGATTCGTCTGGCAGCCTGCAACCGCCGGCAGGATTGGATAAAAAAATTATACGGCAATTTCATACTTAACATACGCAAGAATTGGATTATGGTTGCGTTTTATCCTCGCTGACGACCCGGTGAGGATTGATCTTCCAAACATTAACCGGGCAGAGGCAAAATATTCCCCAATCGGGCATCCTTAAGTTCCTGAACCACTCAGCAGGGAAATATTTGTAAAATTTAGCGAGGTTAAAAACCTCTGCGCCGCCTTTCGGCGGCGCAGGGTCATCTGAGTTTCAGTTTTATCGCAGTATGCCCAGTTTACCAGTCGCTGACAAACTTAAACCGCCAGGCAGCGCCATCCTGAGTCAGGGTTGTATTGACCGTCATCACTTCAAACCAGGTCTTGCCCGGTTTGAAAGCCACCGGTTTACCCTGCGCATCCACCAGCGTAAGCAGGTCGCTTTCGGTCAAGCGCTGCCACTTGACCTCGAACATTCGCCCATCGCGGAATAAATAAGCCGGGCCGCTGCCGAGAATGCTCATGTCCAGCACTTCCACATCCGGGCGTGGGTCCACCTCATTGTGACGCACCTGAATAATGACCAGATTGTCGGCAGCAATCTGCTGCCCGGTAAGCGCATCAGTGAGGGGGGCATACGCTGCGGCATTGCCATCCGGATCATTGCGGGTATCTGAAAAGCGCAAGTAACGCCCGCTGGCAGGATCATAATCCCAGCGGTTGTAAATCGCTGCCGAAAAACGTACAAACACCTGCTCTGCCGGTTTGCCTCCTTCAGGCAACGTGTAATTGAACATCATTCCGTCCAGATTCGGGCGGGTGTTGTCAATGCCGCGGGCTTTGATCAGGTTTTGCAGTTCAATGGTATTGGCAGCCAGAAAATTTTTACCCCTCGGATCAACCCGGCAAACCGCGGGACAGGAAGCGCCGCTTTCCAGCACCAGCCGGCTGCTAAACTCGGAATTGACCAAACGCTGGAAAACCGGCGCATAGGCGTAGCCGAACACGAATATGGGCTTGTACATGCGAATCAAATTGACATCCGAATAGCGCGCCGAGCGGATCGGCATGACCCGTTCGGCATCCTGCCCATAAAACAGCGCCCCAAAGCGCGTTGTGCCGTATTCGGTGTAGAACTCATACACAATATCCGCCAGTGAAAGGCCGGACTGCGGCCGGTCATCGCGCGGCAGATTTTGCACCTTAATCAAAATCGGTCGGCGGTTGAGGATTTGCGGATCAGCCACTTTCAAACCGGTAAGGGGATTGACATCCGCCGGAAAATTGGTCGGGCCGTAACCTTCCAGCGGATAATCGCGGGTGGGGGTGAGGGTGGGCGCCGGCGTTTCAGTGGCGGTTGGTGCAGGGGTGTTGGTAGCCGGCAGGAACGGCGTATCCAGTGCCTTGCGGGTGGCAGTTGCTGCCAGATCAATGGATTGGGTAGGCTGTGTGGTTGGCTGGGGGTTGTTGGTCTGGCAGGCAGCCAGCCCGGACAGCAGGATCAGCATTGCAAAAACAAATCCGATTTTCTTCATGGTTGGGGTACGCCTCCGAAATAAAATCCAGAGTGGATGATACTTAAGAAAGGCACATTTGTACAGGTTAATTTACCCTGCTGTTATAATGGCAGGCATGAAAATCGCCCGGCGATTCGGCCCAAAAGGGCAAATTTACTTGAAAAGTGGTCTGGCGGTATTTGCCCTGCTGGTGTTGACCGTCTGGCTGGCGCTAACCCCGCCCGGCATCCTCGGTAAAGCCGATGCGATAGGCTATGCCGTTTGCCACCGAATTGAGGTGCGCTCCTTCTGGATTGATGACCGCCCAACCCCGCTGTGTGCGCGCTGCTCCGGAATGTATTTGGGTATGTTGACCGGCTTCGTCTTCCAGTGGGTACAGGGTAAACGTTCCGCTCTGCCGCCGCTGCGCATCAGCATCCCGCTCAGCATTTTTTTGATCACCTTTGGGGTGGATGGGTTGAATTCTTATCTTCACTTTTTCCCGCAAGCCCCCACCCTGTACACCCCCAGCAACCTGCTGCGGCTGGCTACCGGCAGCGGACTGGGGCTGCTGGTGGCGGTTATCTTCCTGCCGTTGTTCAATCAATACTTTTGGACACAACCTGACCCACGCCCGGCGCTGGCCAGTTACCGGCATGTCTTCCTGCTGATGGGACTGGTCGGGCTGGTTTCAACCGCTACCTATCTACAAATTCCCGGGCTGATTACCGTGCTGGCTGTTTTAAGCGCTGCTACCGTCTGGCTGGTGCTGGGCATGTGTTACAGCCTGTTGTGGATGACGGTCTTTCATCTGGAAAATTCCGTTGATTCGCTGAAAAGCGGCTGGGTCATTTTGACAGCCGGTTTCACCACCGCCCTGCTGCAGATTGGCGCGGTGGACTGGCTGCGTTATACTTTAACCGGAACATGGTCGGGGTTTATCTTCTAAGAACCCGTCCAGGGAGATTTACATGATTGAACTGCTGGAAGTATTCACTGCGTTTGGGCTTTCGGCAAGCGCCGGTTTGAATGCTTACATCCCCCTGCTGGTGGTCGCCTTGCTGGCAAAATTCACTGACCTGCTCACCCTCCGCCCACCGTGGGATGCGCTTGAATCCTGTTGGATTATCGGCCTGCTGGTTGTCCTTTCATTGATCGAGTTCTTTGCCGATAAGGTGCCGGCAGTCAACCACATCAACGACTTAATCCAAACCTTTGTTCGCCCCACCGCCGGTGCAATTGCCTTCGCCGCCAGCGCCAATGTGATCACGGATGTGCATCCGGTTTTATCCCTGGGGCTGGGGCTGCTGGTGGCGGGCGGGGTTCACGCCGTGAAAACTCTGGCCGTCCGCCCGGCAGTTACCGCCACCACCGGAGGGGCGGGCAACGTACCGGTCAGCATTGCCGAGGATGTGATCTCCACCGTCCTCTCCATTCTGGCAGTGGTCGTGCCGGTCATCATTGCCTGTGTGCTGGTATTGGTGACTGCTTACATCATCTGGCGCTGGTACCGCCACACCAGACGCCTAAACGCCGCTTAAGGTTTGGTTCGAATTGCGCCGGCAGGTCAGGATTGGGTAATGGAAGGTAAGACTGAACAGTCCATATGCCGCAAACGGCATTACCGCCAACCAGTCATCCTGACCGGTACCTTTACCCCTTGCTGATTTTTTTACTTGTCATCATGTGAAGCCTTTTCCGGGAAACCAACAAAACAAACCCAAAATTGTGACAATTAGGAAATTGCACAATTTTGGGTGAAATATTATCCTAAATTTTCAATTCTTTGGGCAGCGTGCTAAGCGGAAGGTTTTTTAGCCTCGATGACTGCCGAAACCACATAATCCTCAATTTTGCTTCCCGGCGACCAATCCTTAATAAAGGATTTGCTTTCATTCTTGGGCTGAATCCGGATCTGCACGAACCCTGCTGCCTGTAAAAAACGTTCCAATTCTTGAATTGTGGCTGCCCCGGCTGCACAGGAGGTATAAAGCGTCATATCTTCCTTGAAAATGGGCGGTAATTCCTCAATTGTTACCACATCCGAAACAGCCAGACGGCCACCCGGTTTGAGCACGCGAAAAGCCTCTCGAAAGACCTGATCCTTATCCGGTGAAAGGTTGATCACACAATTGGAAATGATCACATCCACACTGCTATCTGCCACCGGTAAATATTCGATTTCGCCGAGCCGAAAGTCAATTTGGGTATATCCCCCTGTTTGGACATTCTGTCTTGCCCGGCTGATCATTTCCGGCGACATGTCAACACCAATCACCTTTCCGGTAGAACCGACTGCTTTAGCTGCAAGAAAACAGTCCAATCCTCCGCCGCTGCCCAAATCAAGCACGGTTTCACCCGGCTTGAGAGAAGCAATGGCCTGCGGATTACCACACCCCAGGCCCAGATTGGCCCCTTCGGGGACGCCGGTCAGTTCTTCCGTTGAATAACCCACCGTAAGAGAAATGTTAATCGGGTTATTGGCACTGTCCGATGGGCAACAAGCCGTTGAACAACCACATGCGCTGCCAGCTGCAGCACCGATTTTTCCGTAATTTTCCCTCACTGCAGCACGGATTTTATGCTTTTGATTTTCTTCCATCTTTGCCTTCCTCCAGAATAATTTAGATTCTCAAGATTAAAGACGGAAGAAATTGCAAAAGGACGCAATTTCAATTGCCTTCTTGACATTCATCACAGCGGGGTTCGTAGGCCATTAATTGCCCCCGCACATCAAAATTAAAAACACAACAATCCTCAAACATCTTTCTTAACAGCCTTCGCCCACGCTGCACTCGTGATTTTGCTGCGGATAGCGTAATTTTCTGGCTTTGAGCAATCTGGTTTTGAGGTACACCTTCTATTTCGGATAAGACGATGGCAGTGCGGTATTTATCAGGCAGCGCTTCAATCATGGGCAGTAAACAGCAAGCCAGCTCTTTTTCGACGCTCTCCTCAAATTCAACTTCCGTTTGGGTAACCCACTCCGGCAAAGGCAGGCTGGGGCGCCTGGCTCGATAATAATCCACGACTGCATTTCTGGTGATCTGATAAATCCAGCTTGGCAGGCGGTTTACATCCTGTAAAGACGACAAATTTGAATAAATGCGCAGAAAGACATCCTGCAAAATATCCTCACTTGCCATTGGATCATCCACCCGCTTATGGATAAAAGCAAGCAGGCCGGCGCGGTATTGTTCCCAAATTTGCTCAAATTGAACGTCCATTTTTCTGGAGCCTTTTACAATTGCAGCCGGATGGTCTTAATTTCAAAAGGACGGAAATCGAGCGGAATGGTACCGTCTTTGCAGTCAAGCGGTTGAGGCTGCTCCTCCAACAGATTGGTCTGATAGGCTGCCTGCACCGGCAGGGGCGTTTTGAGCGTGCAGCGGGTTGCGGTGCGCATGCCCTCATACAGACGCAGAATGATGTCTTTACTGCCGTCCTCAGCCGGTTTGACCGTTTCAATGACCACATTCTCCGCATCCACTTGAAACAGAGAAAAAGCCTCATCCACCGCTGAGCCTTCCACCACCAGCGGCGGTACATTCAGATCATACGCTTCTCGCAAAATACCGCTTTCCAACAGACTGCCGTTCCAGCAGTATAAAGCATAGGTAAAATACTGCAGTCCGCGGTCGGCGTTCATATCCGGCGCCATGGCCGATTTAAGCAGTGTCAGGTTAATGGTATTGCCGCGCAGACTTAAGCCGTATTTACTATCGTTCAGAACGGCTGCCCCGCGCCCTTCTTCCACCAGCGCCGTCCATTTGTGATTGCACACCTCGAAGCGGTCAGCATCATACTGCCGCGATTGATGGGTGGGACGGCGCAAATGCCCAAATTGAATTTCGCTGACGGCCTCATGCGTATGGATGTTGAGCGGGAAGGCCACTTTGAGCAGTTTATGGCGTTCCTGCCAGTCCACGCAGGTGGAAAAGTCAATCCGCCGGCTGGCGCGGCGCAGGGTGATGACCTGTTCAACGGTAGAATGATGCAACCGGCGGCGCAGGCGCAAACGGGCTGCCGGCCCTGCCTCTATCAGGATTTCCATTTCAACCGGTTCGTCGGTTGTTACCGGCAGCAATTCGGTCATGCTGTCCAGATCCCACGCATCCCATTTGGTCGGTACGTCTTTGTAGAGACACAGGCGGTTGGCAGGCCCGGCCAGCACTTCCCTTTCGGCTTCTTTGTCCCACACACTGACCAGTTCGCCGCGCCGGTTGATTCGGGCGGTCAGCAATTCATTTTCAAGTACAAAGCCCTCATCGGTCTGGATGGCGCGCGCCACGCCTTGCCCCTCTGCTTCCACCGGCTGCTGGGGGATTGGCGCCCAGCCGCACGGGGGCAATTCGACTTCCACCTCACCCTGCGAAGTGGCAAACAAAGCCCGCCGCGGCCAGGAAAGCGAATTGAACGCGGCCCGTCCCTTTCCGCTGCCAGCCAGCACCTGCGCCGCCCGCTGAGCAGTTTGCCCGGCTGCCGCCAGAATTTCGGCATAGGTGGCTTCGGCTTCTTCATACACCCGCGCAATGGATGAACCCGGCAGAATATCGTGGAACTGGTTGAGCAGCAAGCCGCGCCACTGCTCCCAGAGAGATCGCGGGGTGAAATCAAATCCGTGCAGTGCACGGGCAGCGCTGGCCCACAACTCCGCCTCGCGCAGTGCAAATTCACTGCGGCGGTTACCGCGTTTGGCACGCGCCTGGGAGGTATAGGTACCACGGTGCGCCTGAAAGTACAGCTCGCCCACATAGCGTTCTTTGGGTAAGCCGTGCGCAAACAGATCCTCAAAAAATTCTGCCGGCGAGGCCATGCGCACCCGCGGCAGACCTTCCAGGTCCTGCACACGGCGGTAGAACTCCAGATGGTCGCGCGTGGGGCCGCCGCCGCCATCTCCCCAGCCAAAGGATTGAATCATCGAATGAATACCGTTCTTTTGCAGGCGGGTGTTCCAGCGTTCCATCAGGTTGCGCGGGCGCATTTCGCTGTTGTAATCGGTGAAAATGTGCGCCGGGATGGCGCTGCCGTCAATCCCTTCCCACCAGAAGATGTTGTAGGGGAAAGGCTCACCGCCGTTGTAGGCCCAGGTGATTTTCTGGGTCGCAAAACCAATCATCCCGCAGCCCTTCAAAATCTGCGGGAGGGCGCCGGAGTACCCGAACACATCCGGCAGCCACAGCACCCGGCTGTCCACCCCCAGTTCATCACGGAAGAAGGCCCGCCCGTAGAGGATCTGACGAATCAGGCTCTCGCCTCCGCTCAGGTTGGTATCCGCTTCCACCCACATGCCGCCGTCGGCAATCACTTTGCCCTCACGCACCGCCTGCTTGAAGCGGGCATAAATCTCGGGGTAGCGCTCCTGCAGCATCCAGTACAAATGCGGCTGACTTTGCAGGAAACGAAATTCGGGGTATTCCTCAAACAGCGAAAGCTGGTTGAGCACTGTGGCGGCCATCTTGCGTTCGGTATGGCGCAGCGGCCACAGCCAGGCAACGTCAATATGGGCATGACCGAAGGCGAACAGCGTCGGCATGGTTGGGCCGTTGCGCTTTTCCAGCAATGGGCGCATCCGTTCACGTCCGGCGCGGATGGTTTCCAGCATTTCGGCTTCGGGCAGTTCCGGGTCTATGATCAGCGTGGCGTCCATCAGGGCTTCATCAATCTGGCAGGCCCGCAGGCTGAGCGGATCGAGCAGCTGACTGAGTTCAAACAAGGTGGTAAAGTCCACCGCCGCCTGATAGACTTCTTCGCGCCAGATGCCGAGGGTTGACTGGCCCACCACGCACTGGGTCGGCCCCGGCTCCGGCACGGATTCGACCCCGTGCGGGTAAGGGCCATCCCCGACTGTAATATGACCATGCCCGGCGTAGGATTCGAGCAAGATCTCATAGCGCTGACCGGCAGCCGCCTGCCGGGCCAGGGTAATTTCTTTGTGCCCCCACCCGATTGAACCGACCGCCTGACCGTTGATCCACACCACGCTTTCCACCCCGCCGGGATTGAGGCGGATGACCACCCGCTTGCCGTCCGCTTCGGGAGGTATGGTCAGGCTGGTACGAAACCAGCCGTACTCCCACTTGGCGCCCCACGGCGTGCCGGGCGGCATGGGCTGAAAGGTGCGCAGAAGGGCCTGCTGGGGGGTAAGATGATCCGTTGTGGCAAAACCTTCCAGTTCAACCGGCTGGAGAGGGTGATAACACGCATCCCAGAGAGCTTTTTCCCACAACTCAACCCGGTGTTTCCACTCAATCGTCAGCGCCATTGTCCGAAACTCCTCTTTGAAATTGAATGACCTCGATTATACAGGTTGGACAGCCAATCCGTCAAAGGAAGTCAAGCGTGCCCCGTGGCTTTCTCAAAGTCGAAAATGGTCAAACGGCTGCCGGCGGATGCTGACCGATGTCTATTCGGAATAATCCACTCATGCGTCAAAACAAACGATTTTGCCCCCTCCTGCGCCCCCACTATCGCTTTGGCGATATTGGGGGAGGCCGGGAGGGGGGTCGTTTCGCAACAATTCAAGTTTCGATCCAAAAATTCAGGGTTGTCAAGCAACTTTGCGAAAGCCATAAAGGGTGATCGAGCCCGAAAATGAGAAATTTTTAACAAAAATCTTGTATTGAAAATCGTTTTCATTTATAATGCCGCTCATGCAGACCCATGACCTGATTGAAGCCTGGCTGGAACAGCTGCAAGCCTCCGGTTATCGCATTACCGAGCCGCGGCGCGCAATCGTCGAATTAATGGCAACCACCACACACGCCCTCAGCCCCATTGAGGTGTATGACAGCGGACGGCGTGATTACCCGCGTCTCGGTCTGGTCACCGTCTATCGCACTTTGGAACGGCTGGAAGAGCTGGGACTGGTTCAGCGGGTTCACATGCCGGATGGCTGCCATCGTTACCTGCGCGCCACGCAGGGGCATCAGCACCTGTTGTTGTGCACCCGCTGCGGGCAGGTGGAGATGTTTGCCGGCGATGATTTGAACGCCCTGACCGAACGGGTCGAGCAGTCTACCGGTTATCGGGTCAAGGATCACTGGCTGCAGTTGTTCGGTTTATGTCCGCGCTGCAACAGTTGAGTTTTTTGACTATAAATTGAAAATGAATATCATTTCTATTAAGAGAGGAGAAACGACGATGAAAAAACTGATTTTCTTTCTGGCGGCGTTTGCCGTAATGATGAGCGCCTGTGCGCCTTCCCCGGCTGCCCCTGCTCCAACTTCGGCTGAAATCCAGCCCTTGCAGGTTGTCGCAACCACTTCCATAGTAGCGGATGTGGTCGGTCAGGTAGGCGGCGAGCGGGTCACGGTCACCACCCTGCTGCCGATTGGTACGGATGTACACACCTACGAACCCGCCCCTCAGGATTTGGCTAAAGTAGCCGAAGCACGGCTGGTATTTGTCAACGGCGCCGGTCTGGAGGAATTTCTTCAGGTGTTGATTGAAAATGCCGGTTCCGCCGACCGGGTTGTGGAAGTTTCCAAAGGAATCGAATTGAAGGACTTTGGGGCGGATACTCACGAAGAGGAAGGCGAAGAATATAATGATGAGGGTGAGGAACCCAGCCACGAAGGCAGCGACCCCCATACCTGGGTGGATCCCAACAACGTCAAAATCTGGGTCGAAAATATCCGCGCTGCGCTGACCGCTGCCGACCCGGCTGGCGAAGAAATCTATCGCGCCAACGCTCAGGCATATCTGGCAAAACTGGACGAGCTGGATGCGTGGGTGCGCCAGCAGGTGGAACAAATCCCGCCCCAAAACCGCAAACTGGTCACCGATCATCTCCTGTTTGGTTACTTTGCCGAACGCTACGGCTTTGAGCAGATCGGCGCCATCATCCCCGGCTACAGTACGGCTGCCCAGCCCACCGCTCAGGAAGTAGCCGCGATTGAGGATGCCATTCGTGAATTCGGCGTGAAAGCGGTCTTTGTCGGTAAAACCATCAATCCAACCCTTGCACAGCGCGTTGCGGAAGATACCGGCATCCAGCTGGTAGGGCTGTATCACGGCTCACTCTCCGCGGCGGGCGGCGAAGCGGCAACTTATCTGGATTACATACGGTATAATGTGACTCAGATGGTCAACGCTTTGAAGTGAAAGCCGGTTGAATGAATCGATTCAGAAGTCTGGAAAAATCAAAACTGGTGATTATGCCCCGGCTTCATGCACATGAAGCCGGGAAGCCCATCTTGCGGCTGGACAAAGTCATCGTTGCCTATGAATCCGGCAAGGCGTTGGATGAAATTTCCTTTGAATTGCAACGCGGGGAACGACTGGCGGTCGTAGGCCCTAACGGTGCAGGAAAAAGCACCCTGTTTAAGGTGATTGCCGGTGTGCTGCACCCTACCAGCGGTTTGGTGGAGGTGGCCGGCTCGCAGCCGGACGGTCACATTTGCATCGCCTATGTGCCTCAACGCAGTCAGGTGGACTGGAATTTTCCCCTACAGGTGCGCGATGTGGTGATGATGGGGCGGGTTGGCAAAATTGGCTGGCTGCGCCGGCCAACCCCCAAAGACCAGCAGATTGTGCGCAGGGCTTTGGAAACCGTCGGCCTGCAAGAACTGGCAGACCGTCAAATCGGCCAGCTTTCCGGCGGACAGCAGCAGCGCATGTTCATCGCCCGCGCCCTGGCGCAGGAAGCCGAATTGATGCTGATGGATGAGCCCTTCACCGGCCTGGATGTGCCGGCTCAGGAGGAGTTGTTCCGCATTCTGGATAGCCTGCGAACGCAGGGTGTGACCGTGATGGTCGCCCTGCACGACCTGCAAACCGCTTCGGAGCGTTTCGACCGCGTGATGCTGCTGAACCGCCGCCTGATCGGTTTGGGCAGCGCCGAGCAAATTTTCACCCCTGAACACCTCATTGCTGCTTACGGCGGTCATTTGCGCCTGATTCCATCTCAGCAGGGTTTCATCGCACTGGGCGATACCTGCTGTGACGAGGGTGAACATGATCATCTTTGATTGGCTTTTGCAGCCCTTACAGTATGCCTTCATGCAGCGCGGCATGCTGGCGGCTGTCATGGTCGGCATCGTGTGCGCCGTACTGGGTGTGTTCGTTGTCCTGCGCGGCATGGCCTTTTTCGGTGATGCGCTGGCACACGCCATTTTACCGGGTGTTGCCGTCGGCTACCTGATTGGCGGAGGCGCCCGCGAACCGCTCTTCTGGTGGGGACTGCTGACCGGAGTGTTCGCCGCCATCGGGATCGGCACCATCAGCCGCAGTACGCGCATCAAAGAGGATACCGCCATTGGCATCATTTTTGCCGGCATGTTTGCCCTTGGAATTGCCCTGATCTCCTCGGTACGCAGTTACACCGCCGACCGGGCGCATTTTCTGTTTGG
>NZ_DAOUBL010000165.1:0-10602 GCF_034432615.1 Bellilinea sp.
GCCTTCGGATTTTTGTATTCACTTGACAGGTTGCTGAAATGCTCAGTGTTCAAAATTTAACCAAATCTTACGGAATTGAAACCATCCTGCGGGATGTAACTTTTACCCTTAACAACGGTGAGCGGTTGGGGCTGATTGGGGCCAACGGCTGCGGTAAAACCACTTTACTGCGTATTCTGGTAGGGGAAGAAAAGCCCGACAGCGGAACAATCCGCTTCATGCCAGCCACGCTCAAGGTCGGCTATTTACCACAAAGCATCCATTTCGAGCCGCACGATACTCTGCAAAGCTACCTAAGCCGCTTGCAGGGAGAAATCTCCCTGTTGACCAGTCGGCTGGCTGAAGTGGCCGGTGCGTTGATGAACCCGGAGCGTGCGGCAGAATTGCAGGCGGAATACGATATGCTGCTGATTCAAATTGAGGCTGCCGCGCAATCGGCTGGAGAAACACCCCACGTGCTGGCGCGGCTGGGGTTGAATCATCTGCCACCTGAGTTACCGGTAAGCGCGTTGAGCGGCGGGCAAAAGACTCGTCTGGCGCTGGCGGGAATGCTCATTCACCGTCCGCGATTGCTGCTGCTGGATGAGCCAACCAATCATCTGGATATGGAAATGCTGGAGTGGCTGGAAGCATGGCTGCTGGACTACAGCGGTGGCGCGTTGATTGTATCGCATGACCGTACCTTTCTTGACCGGGTTGCCACCAGTATTCTCGAAATAGACGCCAATCCCCACACAGCCCGCCTGTACCCGGGCAATTACACCGACTATCTGGAAGCGACGGCAGCCGAGAGGCAACGGCAGTGGCAGGCCTATCAGGATCAGCAGGCCGAGATTGCCCGTCTGCGCGCAGCGGCTTCGCAGGTTCGCTCACGGGCTCGTTTTCGTAAGGGTGGAAAAGCCGACCCTGCCAACACCGATGGATTCAGCGTTGGCTTTTTTGCCAACCGATCCAAAGAAACGGTTCAGAAAGCCAAAAATCTTGAAAAGCGCATTCAAAGGTTGTTGACCGAAGAACGCATTGAAAAACCTGCCCGAAGCTGGGAGATGAAAATTGAGTTTGGCAGCCTGCCGGAAAGCGGGCGGGATGTACTGGTTTTGGAAAATCTGACTGTCGGTTATGAAAATCAGCCGTTACTGAGCGATTTGAACCTGACTCTGCGGTACGGCAGCCGAACTGCCCTGCTCGGCCCAAATGGCTGCGGAAAGACGACTCTGCTTCGCACAATCATTGGTTCAATCCCGCCCTTGAAGGGGAAAATCCGTCTGGGTAGTCAGGTGCGGGTTGGGTACATGGCGCAGGAACAGGAAACCTTACCATTGGATAAGAACGCTTTTCAGGTAATTCAGGATGCTGGCGGCTGGAACGAAACAACCACACGTGCTTTTCTTTCCCAGTTTCTGTTCAAAGGTGATGAGGTTTTCACACCGGCAGGTGTGCTTTCGTTTGGTGAACGAGCAAGGTTGATGCTGGCCAGTCTGGTGGCAGAGGGGTGCAATTTGCTGCTGTTGGACGAACCTATCAATCATCTGGATATACCGGCGCGCACCCGTTTTGAACAGGCCCTGCAGAATTACCGCGGGACGATTCTGGCGGTTGTCCATGACCGTTATTTTTTACAATCGTTTGCCACCCAATACTGGCGGGTAGCCGGGACGAATATCCGGGTGGAGGATTTGAAGATGTGAAATAGTACCTTTTATAACGTTGGTTCGGGATAAGCACAAAACCCGGTGAGCAGCGAAATGAACCCCCTCCAACCTCCCCCAATATCGCTTCTGCGATATTGGGGAAGGCGCAGGAAGGGGCAAAATTCTGAAATCGGATGCAAAAAGGATTTATCCCGCACGGACGTTTTTATAGAAAACTCTCAATCCATGCTTTCCAAAAAGTCAATAAATCGGGAAAGATCATTTTGCACGGTCTGGAAACAATTTTCCAATCCTTGAGTGAGGGTTTGAAGTCTGGCAGGGTAAAGGTTGAAGGCATAAACATTTCTGACCACATGCCGAAAACCTCTGTACTCATCCAAACATTGGCGGCTTTCGCTTGAGATTACCCCTGGCCGAATATTCGGAATAGGAGTTGCCATTTGAGTGAGGAGGTCGGCGTGCCAATCTTTTCCTGTGGGGGCGCTTTGTTCCACCGTTCGGGCAATGTCTTCAAAAATATGCTCTAATCCCGTATAGAAAGCATGAAGATTAAGCGCGACACCATCCCAATAACCGTCATCATTGGTTTGGATGGCTTTTTTCATCAATAATTGGGCGCGCTGAATGCTTTTTTCAACATCTTTCAATAAAAGCCTTATCCTTGCAGCAAGGGTAATGTAATCATTCATAAGTCCTGTCCCTCCTTGAGGATGAGCGCTTGAAAATTGGGAGAGATGTCCTCAAAGCGCACTAAATCCACAGAAAACTTTGGATTTAGAGATTGCAGGATGCCCACCGTACGGTAATAATCCTCTTCCGCCAATCCCCACACTGCAAGGTCAATGTCTGATTGGAAGTGAAACAATTCAGGATGAACCAGTGACCCAAACAAAACCACGCGCGTTACTCCGAATTGTGTTCTGAGTAACTCAGCAGCGGATGCCGCAACTTGCCGTGCTTCTTCCATCAATTCTCTTAATTTGGTTTGTCTTTCTGCTTTGCGTTCATGGTAGAAGCGGCGGTATTCTTCTAACTGGTCCGATTTCGGGTTTGCAGAAGGGATCATTTTTCTTCTCATCCTTTATCTTATTGTAGCATGAGCCATCAAAGATGGGGCGGCCGGCCTGCTTTGACTGCTCATGGATGAGGATCCTCTGGTAAAATTAGGACAAATTCAGTCGGATTATGAATAACCGCCATGGAATTCCTGTTTCATCCTCCCCTGCTGGAACGTTTGACCGCTGAACCGGTCACCCGCCTGTTTATGAGCTACGAAGCCGTACAGCCGCTGGATAAAAGCCGTGTTCAACCGTTGAAGCGGTTGTTCGGCCTGCCGGGGGTGCTGCCGGTGGTGATCGGCGCGCCGCCGTTGGACGAACTACGCGCCGCCCTGCCGCTGGATGGCGTTCTGTACGCCGGCCTGAACGGTGCGGTCTTTCATGAACCGGAGGAAGTCCCCGACCGCCTGGCTCGCCATCTGCGTCTCTCCGATTCAAGGCCGCCGGCATTACGCCGGGCGCTGACCGGCTGGGTGGTGGCGAATCGTTCTCCCTCGGATTGCTTCGTAATTTATATCGGTTGCGGTGAATCCGACCGGGCGGCCATGCAGCTTGTCCAGGCCTTGAACGGCTGGGCCGTGTTCGTGAGCGGTGACTGTTTACCACTTACCAGCGAGCCTGTCTGGCAGAAGGCGCCGCTCCCTGCAACGTCCTGATTGTACAGAAGGGGCGGATTAGGATTTGGGCAGCAATTCCAGATTTGCCAGCGATGCTACCAGCCGCTTGAAGCCCACGCTTTCAAAATAAACGTCCACGGTTTCATCCCCATCTTGAATGCGGCTTTCCATGACAATGCCCTCCCCCCAGACCGGATGACGCACGCGGTCGGTGGCATGAAAGCGCGGCTCGATCAGCGCAGCCGAGGAGGTACTATGCTGTGCCGCCAGAATGCGCGTGCGCAAGGCGCGCGATTCGGGGCTTTCCCAGCGTTCTGTTTGCCGGCGCTGCCCCTGCCGCTGGATGAGTGATTCGGGCAGGTCTTCCAGAAAGCGGGAAGGTTCCTGTATTTCCGGGCTGCCGTACTGGCTGCGTTGATGGGCGCGTATCAGATAGACGCGGTCTTTGGCGCGGGTGATGCCGACATACAACAACCGCCGTTCTTCGGCCATTTCTTCCGGGTCGTCTTTGGAGCGGGCATGCGGCAGCAAGCCTTCATCCAGCCCGATGATGAACACAAAGCGAAATTCCAATCCCTTGGCAGCGTGCAGAGTCAGCAGGGTGGCAGCGTTGCCGGCTTCCTCCGGCAGCGTATCCTGATCGGAAACCAGCGCCAGATTTTCCAGAAAGGCGGTCAGGCCGCCTTCACTGAACTCGTATGCCAGCCGGCGCAGTTCCTGCACATTGTCCCAGCGGTCTTTGCCCTCTTCGCTGCCGTCGTCAATGTATTCCTGATAGGCCGTATCCAGTAAGATGCGGTCGAATAAACCGGGCAGACTCAACCCTTCGGCGACCGCGCGCCGCCAGCCGGCCAGCAGGCTGCCAAAATCGGCCAACGGTAGAATGCTGCGCCCGCTGAAGCGTCCCCAATGAGCGGATTGCTCACCCTTCTCTCCCAATTCGATCAATAACTGCCCTGCGGTCATGTTTGCCTGCCGGGCGGTCAGCTGCAGGGCGACCATCGTCTTTTCTCCCACCCCGCGCGGCGGGATGTTAATGACCCGCGCCAGCGAAACTTCGTCATCCGGGTTATGCACCAGCCGCAGGAAACAGATCAGGTCTTTGACCTCGCGCCGGCCGTAGAACCGCAGCGCCCCCACCAGCCGGTAGGGCAGCCCGGCGCGCAGGAAGGCCTCTTCCAGCAGGCGCGACTGGGCATTGGTGCGATACATGACGGCAAAATCGCTGCCGCGGGCTTTGCCGCTGGTAATCCATTGCTGAATCGTGTCCACCACAAAGGCGGCTTCGGCGTGTTCGTCAACCGCTTCGTACAGCACCAGCCGCTCGCCGCTGCCCCGTTCGGAGAATAGGTGCTTGCGGGTGCGGTGTTTGTTGCGGTCAATCACGGCGCGGGCTGCATCCAGCACCGTTTGGGTGGAGCGGTAATTCTGCTCCAGCAAAATCTTCTGGCAGGCGGGGTAGTCCTGTTCAAAACGCAGCACGTTGCGGTAATCGGCACCGCGCCAGCGGTAGATGGATTGATCCTCGTCTCCCACCACAAACAAATTGCCGTGAACCGAAGCCAGCAGTTTGAGCAGTTCGTACTGCACCAGATTGGTATCCTGAAATTCATCCACCAGAATATGCTCAAAGCGGCGCGCGTAGCGCTCACGGACTTGCGGGTTGTCCACCAGCAGGCGCACGGTTTCGAGCAGCAAGTCATCAAAATCTACCGCATTCGAATCGCGCAGCAGGGATTGATAGCGTTCGTAAATCCGTTTGGTGATTTCATCGCGATAGGACTGGGTGGGAAAATCGGCGGGGGTGATCAGGTTGTTCTTGGCGGTGGAGATGGCCGCGTGGATGCTGGTGGGGCGGTACAGTTTTTCGTCAAGGTTGAGTTCACGGATGGCGCGTT
Source organism: Bellilinea sp. (assembly GCF_034432615.1). Taxonomy (GTDB): domain Bacteria; phylum Chloroflexota; class Anaerolineae; order Anaerolineales; family Anaerolineaceae; genus Bellilinea. The sequence continues at coordinate 5,226 of NZ_DAOUBL010000165.1, forward strand.
TGACCAGCGCTTGCTGGTCGTCGCTGTCCATGATGACAAAATTGTTGTCAAACGAGAGGTACTGCGCCTCCCGCCGCAAAATGCGGGCACAATTGGCGTGAAAGGTGCCCAGCCAGACGCCTTCACCCGCATCCCCCAGCAGCGATTGCAGGCGGTGCTGCATCTCACGAGCGGCTTTGTTGGTAAATGTGACGGCGAGGATGTTGTGCGGACGAACCCCCATCGCTTCGATGAGGTAGGCAATTCGCTGGGTGAGCACGCGGGTCTTGCCGGAGCCCGGCCCGGCCAGCACCAGCACCTGCCCAAGCGGAGCAGTCACAGCCGCGCGTTGTTGAGCGTTCAAGTGGTCGAGGTCTATCATTGCAGGGCGATTGTACCACAAGCCGCTGAATTGCTTGTGGTTTTCGCCCCGGCGGGGTAATGGCGGTTTTCTTAAGTTAACCTCCTGTTGAGCGGGCGCGGCAATCTCCGACATGGCGGTTATGAGGACAGAAGGGGAGACTCCCGCCAGCACTGGTGAGTGTCACTTCGTTCGGAGTGACACTAAATTTTTGATTGCGTTGCTGTGTTTGGAACGACAGTACTTGAAAAGGTGAAAAAAAATAAGATTTATCGCCAAGACCCAAAGACGCAAAGGGTTCTTTTTCAATGCTCTGCGTCTTTGCGCCATTGGGTTAATTTTCGAACCTTCTGCAGTCCATTCAGTGCTGGATTTGCCGGCAGACCTGACCCAGAACACAAAAGGCGCAATCACCCTGGACGAAGATGAAGTGACAGGCGGAGTACGCGCTGGCAGCGCTGACGGCTTGAAATGGGATTTTCCTGAACTGTGGATAAAATGGATTGATTTTTGAGATTATTTCGTTTATAATGATAGAAATTCTGTTCTTGATCGCTGGTTCTCTTAACCTGTCCGGGAGAATAATAAAATGACTTCATCCGCCTTGTTTTCACGAATTGATACCGTCATTGTGCGGGTTAGAAACCTGAAACAGTCCAAAGCGTGGTTTCAGGAAGTGCTGGGGTTAGCGGTAGCCCATGAGGACACGCAGGAAAATCTGGTGGTGTTTGGTTTGGAAAGCGGCTGCAGCCTGACCGTCTGGCAGCTCAAAGAGGGTGAAGAAGTGGAAGATGCCCGCCGGTTTCAGCGTTCGTACCCCATTTTTTACAGCGATGACATCCAGACCGTACATCAAAAACTGGTTGAAGGCGGTGTAAAAGTGACCTCCATTCAAGGAGAAGCAGGAGACGTGCGCTGGTTTCAGTTTTTTGACCCGGACGGCAACACATTCGAGGTTTGTCAATATTAAACATGAGTTCGGGTTAAGTACAAAACCTGGTAAGTAATGCAACCAACCCCCTCCTGGCCTCCCCAAAAACCGCCTCAGGCGGTTTTGGGGGAGGTGTTTAACAGATGCAAACCCCTCAAAAAGATGGGAAAAAATTTATACCGAACCGATTTTAATTTCAATTGCCCGGCGCTTAAGGATTTGTAAGGCAGACGGCTTGGTTTGCGGGCGTTTTTTCCGGTATACTGGATGTATCTTGCTCATCTCGTGCAGGAGGCTGCCATGAAACGCATCTTGATTGTGGAAGATGCCCTCGACCTGGGCCGTATGCTGCGACTGGCTTTGGAAACACTGGATCGGACGCTGTCGGTGCGGGTGATTCAATCGGCCGAAGAGGCGCTGCTCGAATTGAGCGGCACTCCGCCGGTTTCGCTGATCATCAGCGATATTCGCCTGCCGGGCATGTCCGGCTTTGATTTGTTGAAAAAGGTGCGCCTGCGCAGCCCGGAAACCCGCATCATGCTGATTACCGGCCTGTCCGATGAAAATGTCATCCGTCAGGCGGCTGAGGCCAAAGTGGACCGTTTCATGCGCAAACCCATCGAAATGAGCGAATTTTTACGCACTGCCGCTGAACTGCTGGAATTGCCCTTGCCGGAGGAGCAGCCCGCCAAAAGCCGCAGCGAAGGCGAACCGCTGCCCCAGCCCCGCGAGGACTTGCCCGGTCTGCTGACCCGCCTGCGCCGTGAGTTGGGGGCGGCTCAGGTGCTGCTGTGTGACGACCGCGGGCGGGTGGTGGCCCAGGCCGGCGAGGTGGCCGATGTGGATTTTGAACAGCACTGGGCAGCGCCGGTCATGGCTGCGCTCGGTGCAGCAGTCAGGGCCAGCCGGCTGGTGCGCACCGATTTACCGCAAGCGGCTCTGGCGCTGCGCGGGCTGGAGCGCAGTTTGATCCTTGCCCCGGTCGGCAGTTACGGTTTGGTTGCCGTGCAACAAGGGGATTCCAGCGGGCTGCGCACCGCTCTGGCATTTGAAGCGCTGCTGCAGGCTCAAACCGATCTGGCGGCAATTTTACAGGCCATGGGGGCGGATTTTTACCCGCTGGCAGAAATCCCCCCCGCTGCGCCGCCGCTTCAGCCGGCCGCCATGGCACAGGTAGAAGAAGTGCTCGGCGGCGAAGAGCCGCTGGCAGAACTGGAAGCGCAGTTGCAGCGCACGGCTGCCAGCCTTGACCCCAGCGAAGTTGAATCGTTTTGGGAGAGCGCCGCCGGCCAGCAGATAGCGGAAGCGGTCAACCCGGATGCGCTCAGTTACGAACAGGCGCGCCAGCTCGGCCTGGCGCCTGAAGATGACAACCCCGAATAGTACCCTTAACAGGTGATTCATGCAAACTATTTATCGGTTGAAACAGGCGCGCCGCTGGCTGATGGCGGTGCTGAGCGGCCTTCTGCTGGTTGCGCTGCTCACCGTTGGCGGAACGGCCCTGGCACAGGATTTACCGCCCAACAGTGCCGGCGTAGCGGTGCAAAGCGAGGTGCTGCAAACCCTGCAGGAGGAAGGCAGCGCTGACTTTATTCTGGTGATGTCCGAACAGGCCGATTTGAGCGCGGCTTACCAGATGGATTGGGAGACGCGCGGCTGGTATGTCTATAACACCCTCAAGGAAACCGCCGAGCGCAGCCAGGCGCCGGTCATTGCCGCACTGGAAGCCGCCGGGGCGCGCTATCAGTCTTTCATTGCCGGCAACGAAATTTACGTGTATGACGGCAGCCGCGCGGTGCTGAACCGCGCGCTGTGGGCGGGTGAGATTCAGGAAGTGCGCGCGCCGGTGGAAATCACCCTGGCCGCCCCCCGTTTTGAGCTGGTTCAACCCGGGCCGGCCCCCCAGAATCAAATTCAGGCCACGGCGTGGGGCATTAGCGATACCGGCGCGCCGGATCTTTGGGCGCAGTTTGGTTTGCGCGGGGAGGGGGTGCGGGTTGCCAGCATTGATACCGGCGCGCAGTGGGATCACCCCGCCCTGCGGGAGGCCTACGCCTGCAAGGACAACCCATCCAGTTCCATCTGCTGGCGGGATCCAACCGGTGTCTGTACGGGGGGTGTGCCTTGCGACGATCATGGTCACGGCACGCATACGATTGGTACGATGGTGGGCAGCGACAACCCGGCGCTGCCCTATCAGGTGGGCATGGCGCCCGGCGCGCAGTGGATCGCCTGCAAGGGCTGTGCCGGAAACACTTGCAGCTATGTACACCTGGCCGCCTGCGCCGACTGGCTGGTGGAGCTTGCTACTGACCCTGCGAATCGCCCGCAGGTGGTCAACAATTCGTGGGGTGGGCCGGGCGGCAATTCGTGGTTTTCCGAAAAGGTTGAAGCCTGGCGGGAAGCCGGGATTTTGCCGGTCTTCGCCGCCGGCAACACCGGTCAACAGGGCTGCTGGACGCTCAATTCGCCGGCTGACTACCCGGGTTCTTTCGCCGTTGCCGCCCATACGCAGAGCGGTTGGATTGCTCCCTATTCCAGCCGCGGGCCGGCGGCCATCGGCAGTCAGCCGTACACCAAACCCAACTTGAGCGCGCCGGGTGATTATATTCTTTCTTCAGTACCGACCAATGCCTGGGCATATGCCAGCGGTACCTCGATGGCCGCCCCGCACGTTGCCGGGGCGGCTGCGCTGTTGTATGCCTGCGCTCCGGCGCTGCGCGGCAATAGCAATATGACCGCCACCTTTGAGTTGTTGCAGCAAACCGCCGACCCGCCGGTCTTCAGCGGCAGCTGCGGCACGCCGGACGGCGGGCTGAGCAATTACACCTACGGCTACGGTTATCTCAACGTGCTGCGCGCCGGGCAGGCGGTTTGTTTCCCCGGAACCCTGCGCGGCCAGGTGCTGGATGGTGAAACCAACCTGCCGATCCGAGGGGCAAAGGTGGTGTTTCAGGCTGGTGATGTTCGCCGCGAGGTCATTACGGATAGCAATGGGAATTATGAGATTCTGCTTGCTTCACAAAAGGGCTGGTCGGTTTCGGCTTCTTTTCCGGGATACTACTCCTCGCCTACCGTTCAACAAACCGTAAATCTCAATCAGACTACCACTTACAACATTCTGTTGACCCCCTTCCCATATCGCTCTTTCCTTCCGATGATTGGGAAGTAGTTTCACGTCAGTTCGGTATAAATCCTTTTTGCCCCCACCTGCACCTCCCCCAAAATCGCCCCTGCGATTTTGGGGGAGGCGGGAGGGGGTCCTGCCGGAGATTGCCGCGCTCGCTCAAAAGGACATGGGACTGCTTATGTCGTTCCGAGCGGAGCGACACTCACCAGTGCTGACGGGAGTCCCCCCCTCTACCTGCACCTCCGCGGTGCGGGAGATTGCCGCACTCGCTGCGCTCGCTCAAAAGGACATGGGACCCAAAAATCGCCTCGGCGATTTTTGGAAAGGGGGGCTCACACTTTTCCCGAACGAAGGTTACTTACGCGTCAGCAGGCGGGCGTAAACCGCCAGCCCCAGCCCGGCCAGCAGGATGATGCCGCCCATCACCGCCATGAGCGGCGAGCGCCCGCCCTCGCTGACCGGCGTGGGAACCGCCTGCGAACTCAACTGCGCGCCGAAATCCAGCACCGAATTATCTCCCGCGCTGACCTTCAGGGCATAATTGAGCAGGGTGGTCGGGTTATAGCCCTGCGGAATGGCGACACTGATATTGTACTCCCCCTCTTCCAGATTGTCGAAACAGGCCGGCTCTTCCAGACTGGCGCTGGTTTCACCGGTCAGCGAAACGCGCCCAAGCCGGTCGGTGATGCTGACCGCTCCGCCGGGGATGGCGCTTTCGCCCTCTTCAGCCAGCGCGTTGCCGTTCACATCGTTGAACAGCACAATGCACACCCGGCCGGTGCCGCGGAAGGGAGTTGGAGAAGGTAAAACCGGTGTTTCGGTGGGCAGCACGGCTGAGGTCGGCTGCGGCTCAACCGTACCCAGCAGCAGCTTGCTGCCGGTGATCAGCACACAGGCCGCGTCCAGATTGTTGAGGCGGCGCAGGTCATCCAGCGAAACCTGATTGAGCAGCGAAACGCTGATGCAGGTATCGCCT
>NZ_DAOUBL010000166.1:0-2698 GCF_034432615.1 Bellilinea sp.
TATCTTCAAATGTTAAGAAAGCTCCCTGTCCACTTTTCAGCTTTAAACTGTCCAACTTTCAAGTTTAAATAACAACAACCCCGCGCGCTTTGACAGATTAGCCTTTTGATGTTAAAATATATCAACTGATTATAAAAAATCACTCAGGCGGGAACGTTTTCGTTCGTAAGCCCTGCAAATCTGGCGGGGTTTTGTTTTGAAACCTGAATTGAACCCTAAAAACACATCCATTGTGTTTTATAAAAAACTTTACAAAGGAATAAGAGTACACAAGTAAATGAAGGACAAAAAAATTCGGATTATCCCCCTCGGAGGTTTGGGGGAAGTTGGGCGTAACATGATGGTCTATGAATACGGCGATGACATCATCGTCGTGGATGCCGGCCTGATGTTCCCCGACAGTGACATGCTGGGGGTGGATTACATCATCCCCGATATCTCCTACCTTATCGAACGGCGCAACAAAATTCGCGCCATCATCATCACCCACGGGCACGAGGATCACACCGGCGCCATCCGCCACGTGATCGAGCAGATTCAGGCGCCCATTTACGCCACCCCGCTCACCCGCGGGTTGATCGAGGTCAAACTGGCCAAAAACGGTCTGCTCGACCGCGTCGAATTGCACACCGTGCAGGCCGGCGACACCCTGCAACTGGGCAGTTTCACCATCGAGTTTTTCCACGTCTGCCACTCGATTCCAGATGGCGTTGGGCTGGGCATTACCACCCCGCTCGGTCTGATTGTTCACCAGTCGGACTACAAGTTCGACCACACGCCGGTGGACGAAAAACCCAGCGATTACGCCAAGTTGGCCGAGTTTTCGCAGCGCGGCGTGCTGGCGCTGCTGGCCGATTCTACCAATGCCGAGCGCGCCGGCTGGACGCCTTCCGAAAAGGTGATTGACGAGGCCTTTGACCGCGTCTTCAAAGAAGCCCCCGGGCGCATCATCATTGCCAGCTTTGCCTCGCTCATCTCGCGCATGCAGCAGGCGGCCAACGCCGCTCAGCGCCACGGGCGCAAACTGGCATTTGCCGGCACCAGCATGGTGGATAATGTCAAAATGGCGCGCAAACTGGGCTATCTGAACATCCCCGAGAAATTGCAGGTGTCCATCGAGCAGGCGCTGACCCTGCCGCCCGAGCAGGTGGTCATCATGTGCACCGGTTCGCAGGGTGAGCCGTCTTCCATCATGGGGCGGCTTTCCACCGGCACCAACCGCCTGTTTGACATCATCCCCGGCGATACGGTCGTGCTTTCTTCACATCCCATCCCCGGCAACGAGGAAAATGTGTACCGGACGATTAACCGCCTGTTCCAGCGCGGCGCCAATGTGATTTACGAGGCCATTGCGCCGGTGCATGTTTCCGGGCACGCCAGCCAGGAAGAGATGAAACTGCTCATCCACCTGACCCGTCCCAAATTCCTCATCCCCATTCACGGCGAACTGCGCCAGCTGCATCAGCACGCATTGCTGGCTACGCAGGTTGGTATCCCGCGTGAGAACATTGCCGTCATCGAAAACGGACAGGTGCTGGAACTGGACGGCAAGAGCCTGCGGCTGGCTGAAAAAGTGCCGACCTCCTATGTCTTTGTGGAAGGCTCCAGTGTGGGCGAGGTGGATACCGATGTGATGCGCGAACGCGAGATTCTGGCGCGCGACGGCATCGTGCTGGTCAACGTGGTGTTGGACCGTTTCAGCGGCGGCCTGCGGCGCGAACCGCAAATTACCAGCCGCGGGTTCATGCTTTCGCGTGAGAGTGAAACGGTGATGGAAGAAGCCCGCAAACGGGTTTCCGGACTGATCGGCAGCAGTGTCAACGGCAACCTCAGCCGCGATATTGAGAAAGAGCTGAGCAATTACCTGTACAGCGAAACCCACCGCCGCCCGATGATTTACGTCACCGTTTCGCGCGAGTAAGCCGGCGCGTTTAACTTTCCAGCAGCTGACTGATTTCCGCCAGTTCTGCCGCGCTCAATTTCCATTCGAGCGCGCGCAGGTTGGCGGTGACCTGTTCCAGCCGCGTGGCGCCGGCAATCACCGAGCAGACGGCCGGCTGCGCCAGCAGCCAGGCGATGGCCAGTTCGTTCAGGCTGTGGCCGTGGTCTTTTGCCCAGATTTCCAGCCGTTCGATGCGGTCGTAAAACGCCTCGTTCATGAAGCCCTGCACATAGGCGGAACTTTCGCCGCGTGAGCCGGGCGGCGGGGGCTGCCCGCGCCGGTACTTGCCGGTCAGAAAGCCGCCTGCCAGTGGGAAGTACGGCACAAAACCGACCCCGCACTGGCGGCAGTAAGGCAGTACTTCGCGTTCTGCCTCGCGGTTGAGCAGGTTGTATTCCGATTGAATCACTGCAAAAGCCGTCCAGCCGCGCACCTCCGCCAGCAGGTTGGCATGCGCCAGCTGCCAGGCCGCGTAGTTGGAGCAGCCCAGATAGCGAACCTTGCCGGCGCGCACCAGATCGTCCAGCGCGCGCAGGGTTTCCTCGATGGGTGTGTTTTCGTCCCAGCGGTGGGTGTAGTACAGGTCAAGGTAGTCGGTTTGCAGGCGGCGCAGGCTGGCTTCCACCGCTTCCAGAATGTGGTGGCGCGAAAGGCCGCGCTCGTTGACGCCTTCGCCGGTGGGAAAGAAAACCTTGCTGGCGATGAAAAATTTTCGACGGCGGTTGCCTTTCAGGGCTTAGCCGATGGTTTCTTCCG
>NZ_DAOUBL010000167.1:0-4829 GCF_034432615.1 Bellilinea sp.
CATAGAAAATGAGCAATGCGGTGCAGCCAGAGGGCATGAATGCCGGGATAGGCCAGAATAATCTCCAGCCCGTTGCGCGCTGCCGGGTCGCGCTCCAGCGCGCTGCGAATATCATTTTGCATGGTTCGGATCCAGTTGAACATCGTCTTACCTTTCCTGCGTCAATCCGCCAGGTCGGCAAACAGCGCCGTGCTCAGGTAGCGCTCACCGAATGACGGAATGATCACCACAATTAATTTGCCGGCATTTTCGGGACGGCGGGCGACCTGCAAAGCCGCCCAGGTTGCCGCCCCGGAGGAAATCCCCACCAGCAGGCCCTCGCAGGCCGCCATCTGGCGCGCCGTGCGGAAGGCATCCTCATTCTTGACACGAATTACCTCATCGTAAATCTGCGTATTCAACACATCCGGGATGAAACCGGCACCAATGCCCTGAATGGGATGCGGGCCTTTCTGCCCGCCGGAAAGCACCGGTGAGGCATCCGGTTCAACCGCTACCGCTTTAAAGGAGGGTTTGCGGGCTTTGATGACTTCACTCACCCCGGTAATCGTCCCGCCGGTACCCACCCCGGCCACCAGAAAATCCACCTGCCCGTCGGTATCCCGCCAGATTTCTTCGGCGGTGGTGCGGCGGTGAATTTCGGGGTTGGCGGGGTTTTTGAACTGCTGTGGAATGAAGTAGCGCGGGTCGCTGGCGGCCAGTTCTTCGGCTTTGCGGATGGCGCCGGCCATGCCCTCACTGCCGGGGGTGAGAATCAGCTCCGCGCCGTAGGCGCGCAGTAACATGCGGCGTTCTTTGCTCATCGTTTCGGGCATCACCAGCGTGCATTTGTAGCCGCGCGCCGCGCAGACAAACGCCAGCGCAATGCCGGTGTTGCCGCTGGTCGGCTCCAGAATGATGGTGTCTTTATTGATCAGACCGGCCTTTTCAGCGGCGGTGATCATGGAAACCCCAATCCGGTCTTTCACGCTGTGTGCCGGGTTGTAGTATTCCAGTTTGGCAACAACAGTGGCAACCGCCCCTTCGGTGATGCGGTTCAGTCGTACCAGCGGCGTATTGCCGATCAGTTCCGTGACATCGTTGGCGATTTTCATGGTTCTCTCCTGGATCATGATGATATTTTCAAGCCTGTTCAAAAAAATAAAAACCAGCAGAAAAACAAAAGACAGCGGAGCAATCCGCACACATGAGGGGGGATCATGCGGGACTGACTGCCACTGTCTGGTTCTGCTGGCGAAAAACTTTCCGGTTTCGTCTCAGGCAGCGGCTGACATCAGCCCCGCCTCAGACACGCGCAAGTAAACATGGTGCAACTCCAAATATTTATCAATATCATCTTAATTATCGCCCTTGATTATAGAACGGATTGCCGGTTTGTCAAGACCTTTTTATCAACCTAATATACGTGAGTTCGGGATAAGATCAAAACCTGGCATGCAGTGATGATTACCCCCACCTGTACCTCCCCCAAAATCGCCCCTGCGATTTTGGGGGAGGCGGGAGGGGGACGAAAATTCAAAAGTTGATGAAAAAATGATTTATCCCGAATTGACGTTAATATGGCTTTCTCGAAGTCGAAAACGGTTAAACGGCAGCCGGCGGGCGCTGACCGATGTCTGTTCGGAATCATCCACTGATGCGTCAAATTGAGCGATTTTGCCCCTCCGGCGCGGGTCACACATAAAATTGCCACGCTCGCTGCGCTCGCTCAAAAGGACAGGCTGCTGTGTTCGTCTTAGCCGCTTTGTGCATGCAATGCCATTCAACGCAAAGGCGCAAAGACGCAGAGAAGGAAAAAAAGAGTATCCTTTTTGTCTTTGCGTCTTGACGATAGGTCTTTTTTTTGTAAAGCCATGTTACTCCGAGCAAAGCCACACTGCAACCGTGCCCATCAATTGCCCCCGCCCTCGATTGCCATGACAGCTCTCAAAAAGCCGTTTGAATGTCTTTTCCCGAACTCCCGTTAAACGAAGTTATAATATCTTCGGTGAGGCATTCCGGTTTCCTGCTCTGGCCTGAGCGCCGGTTCAGGATACTTCTGGCTCACTCATTTTTTAATGTCAATTACTTTACTGGAAGAAGGATAAACTGACGGGAGGCGGGATGAATCCATACCGGAGCGAATATAAATGGTCTAATGTCTTTGCCATGATCCACAATCTGAATTTAGACCCGAAAATTTGCAGCGAGGATTTTCCGCATCGTTTGGTGGTGATTACAGGAGCAACTTCAGGGATCGGATATGCAGCCGCCAGAAAATACGCCGCTCATGGGGCAGATCTGTTATTGATCAACCGCAATGAAAAGAAATCACGGGAAATCTGTGATGAATTGAACCGTGACTTTAATGTCACTTGCACTGATTTCATAGCCGATTTCTCGAAATTATCCGACATTCATTCGGCAGCAAAATTTCTGGCCGAACTTGAAAGAAATATTGATGTTTTAATCCATAATGCCGGCATCTATCTGACCAGACGAACCTTCACGGAAGATCATCTCGAAGCCGTGTTTCAGGTAAATTACCTCAGCACCTTTATTTTGAACTGCTACCTGCTGGAAAAGCTGAAAACCCAACAGCGGGGGCGAATCCTTTATGTCAATTCCGAAGCCTACCGGTTTGCGGTCGCAGGGCTCAATTTTGATGATTTGTTTTGGGAAAAGCGGCGCTATTCCGGCCTGAAAAGTTACGGCGCGGCAAAACTGGCGCAATTACTTTCGATGATAATATTTAATGAACATCTTCAGGGCAGCGGGATCACCATCAACGCCATGCACCCCGGCAATGTAAAAACGAACAGCGGTCAATATAATGGACGGCTTTATAAAATACTGAAAAGCATTTTGATTGATCCGTTTGCCCGCCCAATCGAAATTGCAGCCGAAGCGCTCTATTATTTGGGAGTTTCATCGGAACTGGACAACATTTCGGGAAAATTCTTTAACCTCACCACGCTGGAAGAACCTGCCCCGCCGGCATTGGATAAAAATGCCGCCTTGAGATTATGGGAAATCAGCATGAATCTGGGAGGGATTTATGAAAAGTGAAAGGAAAAGAGTCGTTGTGGTTGGTGCGGGCATGGCGGGTTTAACCGCAGCCGCGTATTTGGCGCGAGAAGGGTTTGAGGTGTTGTTGGTAGATAAGAATGACCGGGTTGGGGGCTTGGTCAGCACTTTTGAAAACAACGGCTTCTTTTTTGACACCGGGCCGAGAGCTTTTATCAATTCCGGAATTATCAAACCCATGTTGGGTCATTTGGGGATTCAATGGGATTTATTTGAGAATGTGATTTCCATTGGAATTGAAGATCATCTCATCAAGATTCGTTCGATGGATGATTTACGGGAATATCAGCGCATACTGGTTCAACTTTACCCTGAAAACGAGGCGGAAATCCAGCAAATCATCACTGCCATTTCGCAAATCTCTGAATATACCCGCGTGCTTTACGAATTTGACAACCCAAATTTCACCGACCTGACCAAAGACAAGTCCTTCATCTTCAAAAAACTGATTCCATGGACGTTTAAGTTTCTCCATGCGTTAAGGAAATTAAACCAATATAACATGCCCATGGAGGATTTTCTCAAAAGACTGACCACGAATCAATCTTTGATTGACATCATCATCCAGCACTTTTTCAGGAAAACCCCGACTCATTTCGCCTTAGGGTACTTTTATGTCTATCTCGATTATTTCTACCCAAAGGGCGGAACTGGAGCGTTAAGCAAACTCATAAAAGAAAAATTCCTTGGGTGGGGCGGGAAAATTGAACTGAATAAGAATATTGTTGAAATTGTCCCATCCGAATGCAAAGCAGTTGACTCAGACGGACAGGCATATCCCTATGATTATTTGATCTGGGCAGCGGACTTAAAAACCCTGTATCGCAGTCTGAAGGTGACCGGTTTGGAGGCAGACACGGCTGCCAGAATCAAAAGCGAATCGGAGCGCAAACGATCCTCCAAAGGGGCTGAATCCGTTTTCATCCTTTACCTCGGTGTAAACCGCCCGCCTGCCTATTTCCGCCAGAATAGCGGGGAGCATTTGTTCTACACCCCTTCCAGAAAGGGACTTGGCCAGACGAACCACGCAGAAAGGATTCGTCTGATTGAAAATTTCGATCAATTCTCGAAAAGCGAAATTCTGGACTGGCTGGAAAGGTTTCTCGAATTAAATACCTACGAAATTTCCATTCCCGCCTTGCGCGATCCGACCCTTTCGCCGGAGGGAAAAACCGGTTTGATGGTGAGCTGCCTGTTTGATTATCCAATTCTGGAAAAGGTCGAGAAAGCCGGCTGGTACGATGAATTCAAAGAATTTTGTGAAACCACCGTCATCCGCATTCTCTCGGAATCGATTTTCAAGAACCTGCAGGAAGACATCCTTTTCAGGTTTTCTGCCACCCCATTGACCATTCAGAAAGTATCCGGCAGCTCTGAGGGAGCGATTACCGGCTGGTCGTTTGAAAACCCCCCGCCGGTGATCCACACCTTGAAAGACATTCCAAAATCTGTCCTGACCCCCATACCGAATGTTTATCAGGCCGGCCAATGGGTGTATTCCCCGGCTGGAGTGCCAATCGCAATGCTGACCGGTTGGTACGCATCCCAGAATATCATCAAACGGGCCAGGAAAAAACCGGCCTGACCTTCCTGCCGGATCGGATCAGCCGAATTGAGAGGTTCTCGAAAGTGATCCAATAACTTTAACGTGAGCTCGGGATAAGATCAAAACCTTACATCCAATACCAATTACCCCCACCTGCACCTCCCCCAAAATCGCCCTTGCGATTTTGGGGGAGGCGGGAGGGGGACGAAAATTCGAA
>NZ_DAOUBL010000168.1:0-3738 GCF_034432615.1 Bellilinea sp.
TATCGCTTCTGCGATATTGGGGGAGGCGCAGGAGGGGGCAAAATTCTGAAATCGGATGCAAAAAGGATTTATCCCAAACTGACGTTATCTTAGAAAGAAACCACATTCTCCGCCACTTTCAGACTACATCTCCATGTAGTCCATTTCAGCATGAAATGTCCTAAACTAGGGACATGAATGAATACGTTCCACCTCAACCACAACCAGATCGCTACCGCATCATCATCAAGGGAGTCATGGACGAAGACTTCCTCCAGAATTATTGTTCGCCCGGGTTCACCCTCAGCCACCAGCACGGCAGGACAACCCTGTCTAATCTGCAAACCGATCAGGCGGGCATGCTGGGTTTGATTCGTCAGCTGCATAATCTCGGTGTTACGGTGCTCCTGGTTGAGCTTCAAAACGAAATGGAGCAAATCGAATGAGTGAAAAAAGAGTTTCCCGTCGTGAATTTTTGAAAATCGCCGGAGTTGGGCTGGCGGCTACCGCCTTCACCTGCTCCAGTTTGGGTTACGCGGCTACCCGCCAACCCCAAGTTGACTTACCCGAAATGAATCTTGAAAAGGAAAATGCCATGAAGAAAATTTTGGTCACTTACTCAACCCGCGCCGGTTCAACTGCCGAAATTGCTGCCACAATTGGACAAACCCTCTCGCAGCGCGGCTACAGCGTAGATGTCCTGCCGGTCAAAAAACAGCCCAACCCGTCGGACTATGACGCTGTGATTTTGGGCAGCCCCATCCGGATGGGCAGCTGGCTGCCGGAAGTCATTGATTTCATCAAGGAAAACCGCACCCTGTTGGAACCAATGCCGGTTGCCGTTTTTACCGTCCATATGTTGAACAGCGGCAATGATGAGGAGAGCCGCACCAACCGACAGGCCTATTTGAACGCGGTCCGCGAGTGGATTTCACCCGCTGAAGAAGTCTTCTTTCTCGGCAAAATGGAGCTGGCTAAACTTTCATTCCTCGACCGTTTCATTTCCAATGTGATGAAAGCCAAAGATGAAGATTTACGCGACTGGAATACGATCAACGCCTTCGCTGAATCGGTCTTTGCCTGAAAGTGGAGCAAAATGAAGTCACCTTCTGCCTTACGCATACTTGTGCCAATCATTATCGGGCTGGCTTTGATTGCTGCTGGCGGCGGCCTATATCCCGCCGCCGGTCAGCCTTTCAGTCTGGTCAACTTCCGCGGAGAAGATGTCACTATCAACGCCCGCGGATTGTACTACTGGGACACGGTCAGTTCCGCCGCTCAAATGCAGGCAAACGATGCGGTAACCCTGTTCCTTGCGCTACCCTTGCTGGGTGTATCTTACCGCCTCACCCAAAAAGGTTCGTTGCGTGGCAAACTTCTCCTGACCGGTACCCTCGGTTTTATTCTCTATACCTACATCACCATGTGTTTTGGCGCGGCCTACAATCCTTTTTTCCTGATTTATGTTGCTCTTTTCAGCCTGAGCCTGTTTGCTTTCGTGTTGAGCATGATGTCCTTTGAGGTTAACTCTCTGACCGCCCATTTTTCCGAAAAACTACCGCGCCGTTGGATTGCCGGATTGTTGTTCTTTGCAGCTGCTTTTCTCTCACTGGCGTGGTTGGGACGCATTGCGCCAACATTCATGCCGGGCGCTGTTCCCCTACTCGAAAACACAACCAGCATGTTCATCCAAGCAATGGATTTGGGGATTGTTGTACCGGTATGCATCCTTTCGGGAGTGTTATTGCTGCGCCGACGACCGTGGGGTTACCTGCTGGCCTCGGTTGGTCTAATCAAATTCCTGACTCTCGGCACTGCCGTCAGTTTGATGGCGCTCAACATGGCTCGCCTTGGTGTTCCGGTCAGCCCGGTGGAGCTGATCATTTTCCCGGGCATGGCGCTGGCAGGCATGGTAATGACCATCTTCCTGCTAAAAAATGTGAAGGAGGTACAGGGAGTAAAATGAAGACCGTTTCTTTCTCCATTTGGGCATCCTATTTGATCGCAATACTTGCAATCATTTATTCGGCGGCCGGTTTATTTCTTTCAAATAAAAGTCAACCCGAGCGTGTCATCACTCCGCAGGGGGAAGAGGTTACCCTGTATGCGCGAGGTTTATATCGGAACGACAGCCAATTCAAAGGTGGTATCCTGCGCGGCACCGATGCGGTAACCCTTTTTGTGGCTGTGCCTTCGCTCTGGATGGCTGCCCGAAAGTCAAGGCGGGGAGATGTAACATCAAAACTGGTGCTGCTTGGCATTCAGGCGTTTTTTGTCTATAACAGTGCCTCACTTGCCCTTGGCGCATACTGGAGCGAGATGCTTCTGGTTTATATCCTTTGCTTTTCGCTGAGTCTGTACAGTTTTATTATGCTGTTCCAATCTATTGAAATGCCCACCCTTGTTGAAAAAATCCGCCCAACCATGCCATACCGCTGGATTGCAGGTTTTTGTGCTTTCAGCGGCTTATCCCTGCTCATCTGGGTATTGGATATTATCACTGCCCTGATTCAAGGGAAGCCACCCGCCCATCTCGATCACTACCATACCGAAATCACCTATGTTCTGGATTTGGCCATCCTTTTTCCCGCGGTATACCTGGCCGCTTTCCAATTATGGAAACGTAACCCGCAGGGTATTCGGCTCGGTGCGTTGCTGCTCATCTTCCTGGTTTTTACAGGTCTTGTGGTAGCCGGACAAAGCTTGGTTCAAGCCATGGATGGTATCATCCATACACCGCAGGAATATGCAGCCTATGTAATTCCCTTTATCCTCCCCAGTTTGATTGCCCTCGGTTTGGCCTTCGCTTTGTTCAGGAACATATCTCAATCCTGAAACAAACCAAAGGAACTTTTCCTTTGACATTCTCGCCCCCCAAAGATAAAATGAATTCAGTATTCTTTTAATCTTTGAAACCAAACAGGAGACAGGGTGAGTCACTGGGCGGGTAAATATGTGATTGGTTTGACCGGTAATATCGGCACCGGCAAAAGTGTGGTGCGGCGCATGTTGGAGCATCTTGGCGCGTATGGGATTGATGCCGATGCGCTGGCGCACCGTGTGATTGCCAAAGGCGCACCCGGCTACGCCGCGGTGGTGGATTATTTTGGCAAATACATCCTCAAACCGGATGGTGAGATTGACCGCGGACGATTGGGCAGAATTGTTTTTGGCGACCCTGAAGCGCTGGCAAAACTGGAAAGCATCATTCACCCACTGGTGCGGCAAGGGGCCGATTACCTGATTCGGCGGGCCACTCAACCGGTCATTGTCGTCGAAGCAATCAAACTGATCGAATCGAGCATGGCAAAGCAGTGCGATAGTGTGTGGGTGGTATATGCACCGCCGGAAATCCAGCTGGCGCGTCTGATTAAGAACCGTGGAATGACCGAAAAGGACGCCCGTCAGCGTATCGTCAGCCAGCCGCCTCAGGAAGAGAAAATCGCTGCTGCGGACGTTGTCATCCGCAATGCCGGCACCTTTGATGAAACCTGGAAACAGGTCGTCGCAGCGTGGCGCAAATATGTGCCGCTGGCAGAAGAAATCCCCTCTCAAGCGGTAACAGCCCCGGCGATCAAAGGGCAATTACAAATTGAACGCGGCCGCCCACATCATTCTAGCGAAATTGCCAGCCTTTTCAATCGGCTTGATAAGAAAGGCAAGCCCATGACCAGCGAGGATGTGATGGCGGCTTTTGGTGAAAAAGCCTTCTTATTGTTGCGCCTTGATCAGCAGCTGAAGGGGCTAATCGGCTGGCAG
>NZ_DAOUBL010000169.1:0-7584 GCF_034432615.1 Bellilinea sp.
ATGGCGGAGTTCATCCGCGCCTGCGTCATGGCGCGCCTGAACATTGTCATTTCCGGCGGCACCGGTTCCGGTAAAACCACCCTGCTGAATGTCCTTTCCAGTTTCATCCCTGAAGAAGAACGAATTGTGACCATCGAAGACGCTGCCGAGTTGAAACTTCAACAGGAACACGTCGTCAGACTGGAAACCAAACCCCCGAACATCGAAGGAAAAGGCGTGGTAACCATTCGGGATCTGGTGCGCAATGCGCTGCGAATGCGTCCGGATCGGATTATTGTTGGTGAAGTACGCGGCGGTGAAGCACTGGATATGCTTCAGGCGATGAATACCGGTCATGACGGCTCGCTGACCACGCTGCACGCCAATACACCGCGTGATGCCATTTCCCGTTTGGAAACGATGTGCCTTATGGCGGGTATGGATCTGCCTGTCCGGGTGATTCGCGAACAAATTGCCTCTGCCATTGACATGATCATTCAGCAGTCCCGCCTTAAGGATGGTACCCGTAAAGTTACTTCCATTACCGAAATTGCCGGTATGGAAGGTGAAACAGTCGTGATGACAGATATTTTCAAATTCCAGCAAACCGGTATTGACCCCGACGGCAAAGTGATTGGTGAACTGAAGCCAACCGGTATTCGCCCGCTTTTCATGCCACGGTTGGAAGCAGCCGGCTTCAAACTGGGACCAGAGGTATTTGGCGCCGACCTCAGCAGTATGCTGGGAAGGCGTAGATAAATTTTTTTGGGCAATGCTATAATGGGATGAACGGCTGTTTCATCCCGCTTCGGTGAGGTATTCGATGAAAACTATCCAACAGGCAACTCAATTACGAACCCGCAAACTGGGATTATTGATTTATGACGCCCGAATTTCGCGCAACCGCAGTGTCGAACAGTGCGCACGGGCAATGGGAATAACCCCCGCGCAATACGAACAGATTGAAGCCGGGTTGCTTGCACCCTCTTTACCGCAGCTGGAAGCGTTTGCCTACTACCTGGATATCCCATTAGAACATTTTTGGAGCGCACAATCCCTGTTGGGGCAGGGACTGCAGGAGCCATTTGAACAATCCCCGGCTTATGTGGCTTTGCGCCATAAAATTATCGGCGCACGCCTGCGGATGACACGTCAAACCCTGAACCTGACGTTGCAACAAATGGAAGAAAAGACAGCCATACCCAAAGAGCGGATTGAATCCTACGAATTGGGTGAAAAAGCCATCCCGCTGCCAGAACTGGAAATCCTCACCGACCACTTACAAATCCGCATGGAAGAACTTTTTGACCAGCGCGGTCCGATTGGACAATGGCGTGCGGAAAGGATTGCCATTCAACGCTTCATGGAATTGCCCGAGGATGTGCGCGAATTTATATGCAAACCGGTCAATTTACCCTACCTGAAACTGGCCATGCGATTAAGTGAACTTTCCGTAGAAAAGTTGCGGGCAGTTGCCGAAGGATTGCTGGAAATTACCTACTAATACCGCTGCACGAGGAATGTACCATGTCCGAAGCCGACATTCAGCTCATTACTCAAAAAGCATGGGAAGCCTACCAGAACGAGGAGTACGAAACTGCTGCAAAAGCCTTTGCTCAGGCGGTTGAAGCCTTATCGGCAGAAAATCAGTCGCTCCAACAGGCGGAAATGAAAAACAACCTCTCGGTTGCGCTGCTCAAAGCCGGAAAACCCGAAGAGGCGTATCAGGCAGCCCTCGGCACCGAACAGGTGTTTGCATCTGCCGGCGACCTTAAACGTCAGGCCATGGCGCTTGCCAATCTTGCCAGCGCATTGGAAGATTTGAAACGCTTTGATGAAGCCCTCAATTTGTTCAACCAATCTGCGGCTTTGTTCAAACAGATTTCAGAAAAGGAGATGCGCGCGTATGTCTTGCAGCGCATTTCAACCATTCAATTGCGGCAGGGCAAACGCATTGAGTCTCTTGTCAGCATGGATGCTGCGCTGGAAGAAAAGCGCAAATTGTCCATGAAAGACCGGCTGCTGCGGAGTTTGATGGGCATCATCCGCCGCTTAAGCGGAATGAACTAGCCCTCGTTCATTTGACCAGTTTATATGTCAGAGCAACTCATAATTCGTCCTGCCAACCCAGAGGATCGTCCAGTACTTTCGGCTGAACTCGATCATGCCGATCATGTCTTTTACCATCTGGACTGGTCTTCACCACTGGACTGGATCGGCAAGCAACCCTTTTGGGTTGTTGAAGACTCACGGGGAATCTGCGCTGCGCTGGCTTTGATCGAAGAACCGGCTGGCATTGCATGGCTGCGCATGTACGCCTGCCGCCGGGGCGTTTCTCCGCAAGAGCACTGGGAGACGCTCATGAGCAAATGTCTGGCACATTTTAACCCCCAAAACATGCCTACCATTGCCGCGTTGGGGCTGAAGGAATGGATGATTCCCCTGCTGACCGGTGTTGGATTTCTGTATCATCAATCCATTGTGACCCTGTATCGCGAATTAAACGACAGGGGAGAAGACGATTTGCCAATTCCACCTTCGGTATTCATCCGTCCGATGGAAGAAGAAGACCTGCCGCGGGTTGCAGCCATTGACCAGCAGGCATTTGAACCGATTTGGCAAAACTCGCTTCCCCAGATCGAAATCTCATTTCAGCGCGCCCGCTACGCCACCGTAGCCGAGTTGGATGGTCAGGTTGTTGGATTTCAAATCAGCACCTCCAATCTTTTTTCCGTTCATCTTGCCCGGCTGGCGGTCCTTCCTTCGCACACACGGCAGCACATTGGCTTTGCTCTGGTCGCCGATTTAATCCAGCGTTGTAAACGGGATGGATGTTGGGAATTATCCGTCAACACCCAGAATGACAATCACGCTTCGCTCTCTTTGTACCAGAAAATTGGTTTCAAACGCAGCGATCAGAGTTTCTCCGTGTGGACGTATTATGCAGATTGATGGTTTTCTAGCAACACATGCCAACCTGTGTAGATTGATTTCTTCTGGACAAATCTCATCATCTATGGCAAAATTTGTTCAACATTAAACGATTTTGCTCATCCACGGAGGAAGAATGTCAGGCAAATCAAAAGAATCCAGCCGCAAAGTCGCCCTTCGCGAACAGCGCCGCAAGCAGGAACAACGAAACCGCATTATCCTGATCAGCGTCATTTCGGTTGTAGCCGTTGCTATTGCTGTTTTATTGATTGTATCCAACCAGCCCGCCAGTGCCGACCGGATTACCAAACCGGAGATGTTCACCCGCCCGCAAATTGACGGCCAGGCCGTTGGAGACCCGAACGCCCCCATAAAAATTGAAGAGTACTCGGATTTCAAGTGCGTTCATTGCCGCGATTTTTGGGAGAGATCTGAAAAACGTCTGGTTGAGGAATATGTTGCCACCGGTAAAGTCTACTTCAAATATGTGCCGCTCAGTTTTATCAGCCCAGAATCCTACCGGGCAGCCGAAGCTGCTTACTGTGCCCTTGATCAGGGTAAATTCTGGGAATATCACGATTATGTCTTTGCCAATTTTGGTGCAGAACTCAATGACGCCATGCTGAAAGGCATTGCCCGCCAGCTGAATCTGGATACGGCTGCATTTGACCGCTGCTACAACAGCCGTCAATATCAGCAGCGAGTACTGGATGATGCCCGCTATGCCAGCGGTTTGGGCGTAACCGGCACCCCCACTTTTAACGTGAACGGACAACTGGTGGGACAAGCCGAATTATTTGAAACCATTGATCAGGAACTGGCAAAGCTGAACCCGGCCAATCAATAAACCCCCAGGAACTGCATCAATACCACCATCAATGGAGCAATGACCAGCGCCGGCAGAAAGTTGCCGGCGCGAATGGGCTTAATCTCCAGCAGACTGCCGATCGCGATCGCCAGCAAAATCACCCCGCCGGTAGCGTTCAATTCCTGCATCATTGCCGGGGTAACCAGCGCCTGCAATTGGGCTGCCATCAGGCTGATGCTGCCCTGATAACCCAGCAGCACCACCGCCGAGAACAGCACCCCCACCCCCAGCGTGGAGGCGAATGCCAGCGCACCAAAGCCATCCAGAATGGCTTTGACGGCCAGGGTCTGAAAATTGCCGGTCAAGCCATCCTGAATTGAACCAAGAATCGCCATTGGACCCACACAAAAGACCAGCGATGCGGTGAGGAAGCCGCGCACAAAGCGGTTATCCGCTGCAGAATCCCCGTTTTTGGAAAAACGCGCTTCCAGCCAGACGCCCAAACGTCTTAACCCATCCTCAATCCGCAACCACTCGCCAATGACCGCGCCAAGCAGCAAACTGATCAACACCACCAGAGCATTCTGTGTGTCCAAAAACATTTTCAAGCCGAAGGCAAGGGTAAACAGACCCAGCCCAGCCATTACGGTCTGGCGTAAGCGCTCGGGCAGTCGGCTGCCCAGCACCAGGCCAAGCACTCCGCCAACCAGAATGGTGATGACGTTGATGATTGTGCCAGTCATGTTTCCCGTCGTTTTGCCAATGTGGGGCGTGTTTTGTTATTCACCTGCGTTTCGTATAATTCAAGCACAAAACACAGGGAGGACAAACGGTTCAGGTAAGGAATAAGGTGTGGATTTTGCAATCCTTCCTGTTCGTTCAATTCTACCACCCGTCTTTCAGCCCGGCGGCAAATGGCTCTAGCCAGGCTGAATGCTCCCCCGGCAACCGTATCCCCCGGCACAATAAATTCTCGCGGCAATTCAATTTCTTCGCTCAGTTCATCGGCCTGTTGTTCGAGCCAGCGAACATGTTCGGCAGTAATTGAACGAAATTGCCCGGCATTTTCCGGCGTAGCGGCGACTTCCGCCATCAGTTGATACAATTCTCGTTGAATTTGAAGAACCAGCCCGGCAATGTGTTGATCCTGGGTAAGACTGCGCGCAAAACCTAATGCAGCAGAAGTTTCATCCAAACAACCGAGCGCCTCGATGCGCAGGTGATTTTTGGAAACCCGCCCCTCACCCAGTAGTCCGGTTGTACCGTTATCACCATTACCGGTAAAAAATCGTTTTTTGCTCATTCAGAAATCCCTCTTCCAGTTTTCATATAAAGATACCAGAACGAGGAAGCAGGGAAGCGCTCTTGTAGACCCTTTTGCCAGATGAATTCTCCCGGCTGGCTGAGTGAACGGAGAACCTCATCAGCACTTTGCAGTTTCAGCCTTTTTTCAGGAGGTAAATCGCCAATCTCTTTCCCCAACAACTCCAAAATGACCCGCTGGCGGACATGAAAGGAGTAATCCGCAGGTAACACCCGCCCGTCTTCTCTCTGTAAATCATCCACATAGTGCAGCCAGAGCCGCAAACGCTGCTCCCACTCTTTACGGCATTTGTTGAGCCACGCCGATTTCCACCGCTGGCGCACTTCGTCAATTCTCTGCAAAGCTGTTTGAAGAGAAGGTTCAGCCAAATCCTCCTTGCTGAGGCGGGCAAGGCTTAAGAGTAAATTACCGGGCGTTAATTGATCTGAATCCCCGCCCAGCATTGCCCCTTTTTCGCGCTGCAGCGGCCAAAACAATACTTCCGAGAGCAGGTAATCTTCCAAAACCTGCGCAGCGGATTGAAGAAAGGCCGCGTCATGAGAAAGGGAAGTCATTGGTCAAAATCCTGAACTCAGGGGGTAGGTGTTACCGCTGCCGGGCGACTGGAAAGATACCATTCCAGCAGGGTGGTAAAGCGGTCACTGCTTTCCAGCAACGGCCCCATCCGCACCCCTTGCACCTGTCGGTCTACGCCGTAGTTGTAGACAGGGTAAAACAGCGGCAGCGCCGGCAATTCATCAGCAAAGATCACCTGAAAATTACGGTAAAGACGGGCACGTTCGTTCAGGTCAAGGGTAATACGGGCTTCCTCCAGATATTCGCTGGCAATTTTGTGATCCCACTGGGTGTAGTTTTGCCCACCCGTGGCCTGAATGGAGTCCCAAAACGGATAGGGATCAGGATCGGGAGAGCGGGTAAAATTCAAATCCACCAGAGCGGCCTGATAATCTCGCAGGGTCAGGTGTTGTTCAATGATGTCCGGATAGGGTAAAAACTCCAGCGTGACCTGCACGTTCAACGCCGCCCAGTCCTGCTGGATGGCTTCAGCAAGGGCTCGGTAACGAGCCGTATCCGGCACCAGCATTGTAAATTGAAGCGCATCGCCGTCCTTGCCGATCCGCACCTCACCGCCTTCGGCTGGCAGGCTATAACCGGCATCTATCAAGATCTGTCGGGCGCGCTCCGGATCATAATTGACCCGAGGCAGACCATCGTAATATGCCCACGTACCGGGGAAGATTGGCCCATCCGCCAGAATGGCCTGACCACCCAGCACCCGATCCACCAGATACTGACGGTTGATTCCCAGATACAGCGCCCGCCGTATTTCGGGATTCTGTAAAAAGCCTGCTTCGGGATTTTTGTGATTGAAAAGAATCAAACTGAGTTCTGGTTTTCGACCGGTGTAGATTGCCAAATCTCGCTCGGCAAGCGCCGAAGCAAGCACATCCTCGCTGATTGAGCTGATTCCCATCACCCGGTCAGCCTGATAGGCCTGTAAAGCCGAAGCAGCGTCCGGGAAGTAGCGGAAGATGACTTGCGGAATAAACGGTTTTTTGCCGTAATAATCTTCAAAGGCCAGCAGGGAAACCCCCACAATTTGACCGTCTTCAACAATCAACTGATCAAAACGGTACGGTCCGGAACCCACCGGTTGGATATTGAATTGCAAGTCACGGATCTGATCAATCGTTCGGCCGCCTAACAAATGCTGAGGAACAACGCCAAAAGTCAAATAGTCCAAAAATGGAGCAAACGGTTCCGGAAGTTTGAACTGGATGAGGGTTTCGCTTAATTGTACAACTTCTACATCGCGCCAAAAACGCTGCAGGTCTGCCGGCACAATTTCGCCGCCGTTGCGCAGCAACTCAATGGTGAAGACAATATCAGCGGCAGTTAACGGCTGACCATCATGCCATTTGGCTTCCGGTCTGATCTCAAAGTTGTAAATTGTCCCGTCCTGAGAAATTCCCCAAGAGGCGGCTAAATCGGGCACCGGAATGCCGCGTTCATCAAAGGACAACAGACGGCTGTAAAGAAGGCGGTCCACATCCCGGTCAGCCGGATTGTAAAAATCCAGGATGGGGTTTAATCGCTGTAAAGAACCAATCAACGCTTCGGTGTAAAAACCGCCGGTGACCGGTTCCGGCACGATTTGAGTTACCCCCTCCGGCTGCTCACTGAGCAGCAAAATTCCAACCACCAAACCGGTCAGAAGAATTATAAGGATTTGCCAGCGAAATTTTTTCATTTTCAGTTAAACCTAAAAGGGCGATTTCCCCAGAAAGGTGCCAATCGCCCTTAACTGTATGGAGTATATCCTGATCTTGAATCCCTGCTGCTTGATTCAGGAACCAATGGCAACCGAAAGGAGTGTAAGGATGACGAAGAGAATCGCCAGTCCGATGGTGATCAGGAAAACGGTTTTTTCCAGACCGCGCCGAGCCGTGAAAACCTGACTGCTATCTGCACCGGTCAAACCGCCGAGACCGACGCCTTTATTTTGAAAGATCACGCTCGCAATCAACGCGATTGAGATTAT
>NZ_DAOUBL010000170.1:0-12582 GCF_034432615.1 Bellilinea sp.
CCGCAAAGCGGAATCCCCAACCGCTACATTGCCGGAATGTACCTTTATGATTTGCGCAGCGGGGATGAACCCATGGAAATTGATGGACTGGTACAGGACTATGATCAGCCTTATGGGATGCGCCGCGAATTTGTTCTTCTAAAATGAACGGGTTGTTTTCCTTGACAGGGTTTAGCCCTCAGGTATAATGCCTTCATTGAAAGACCGACCCGGCAGTCAAGTAATTGGTTTTTACCGTTCAGAGAGCCGGCGGCGGGTGCGAGCCGGCCGGGAAAACCAGTGAAATCCACTCCGGTTGCCCGTTTGAACGGGTAGGTTGCCTTCGCAGGGGCTTGACTGAGCCGTAAGAAGGCCGGACGGTACCGTTATCACCGTAATGAGGCTGCACCTGACCTGTGCGGCGAAAGCAGGTGGCACCACGAGATGCTCCCCCCTCGTCCTGCAAAGGCGCGGGGGTTTTGGTTTCATCTTTGCGGAGGTGAGTTGATGTTGGATTTGAACCTGATTCGCGAAAAACCCGAAGTAGTGCGCAAAGCCTTGCGCGACCGTCAGATGGAAGACGCACCGGTGGATCGTGTGCTGGAACTGGATGCCCGCCGGCGGGCGCTGCTGACCGAGGTGGAAGCCATGAAAGCCGAGCGCAACGCGGTTTCCAAGGAAATCGGGCGCATGAAAGACCCCGCCGAAAGGCAGGCCAAAATTGACGCCATGCGCGCGCTGGGTGACCGCATCGCCGAACTGGACGAACAGGTTCGCCAGGTAGAAAGTGACCTGCAAGCCTTGGTGGCTACCATTCCCAACATTCCCCATCCGGATACTCCTTACGGGGCAGGTGAGCACGATAACCGTGTGGTGCGCCAATCCGGTGAAATCCCTCAATTTAATTTTCAACCCATCCCGCACTGGGATTTGGGCGTCAACCTCGGCATTATTGACTTTGAACGCGGGGTGAAGATCACCGGTTCGCGTTTTTATATCCTCAACGGTGCCGGGGCGCGTTTGCAGCGGGCGCTGATCGCCTGGATGCTTGACCTGCACATCCGCCAGGGCTATGAGGAACGCTACCTGCCCTTCATGGTCAAGTCGCAAACTCTGTTTGCTTCCGGGCAGCTGCCCAAGTTTGCCGATAATCTTTACCATGATGCCGAAGAAGACTTCTGGAATGTGCCGACCGCCGAGGTGCCGCTGACCGGAATGTTGATGGATGAGGTGCTGGAGGAATCCAGTCTGCCACGCCGCTATACGGCCTACACGCCCTGTTTCCGCCGCGAAAAAATGAGCGCCGGGCGGGATGTGCGCGGCATCAAGCGCGGGCATCAATTCGATAAAGTGGAAATGTACATCTTCTGTCGGCCGGAAGAATCGATGCGTGAACTGGAGAAAATGGTGGCGGATGCCGAACAGACCTGTGCCGAACTGGGGCTGACTTACCGCGTGGTGCAGCTGTGCACCGGTGATTTGGGCTTCAATGCCGCGATCACTTATGATATTGAAGTATGGGCACCCGGCTGCGGTGAATGGCTGGAGGTATCCTCGGTTTCCAATGTGATGGATTTTCAGGCACGGCGGGCCAATATCAAATACCGCCCGGCGGATGGTGGTAAAACCCGGCTGGTGCATACCCTCAACGGGTCGGGGCTGGGTTTACCGCGCACACTCATTGCTGTGCTGGAAAACTACCAGCAACCGGATGGCAGTGTGGTCGTGCCGGAAGTGCTGCGTCCGTGGATGGGCGGCATCGAAGTCATCCGCGCTGACGGGTAAATCAACATGCAGGAGACTTTGCAGGCAGCCTTCCCGTGGATTGTTTTAGCCTTTTTGCTGCTCGGTCAGGCGGGAACCCTCATCCCGCTTCTGCCCGGGCTGTGGATTCAATGGGCGGCCGCGCTGGTTTTCGGCCTGGTGCGCGGCTTTGACCTGACCGGCGGTATTCTTTTTGCAATCATCACCATTCTGGTGATCATCGGCGGGATTATTGATAATGTGGCGATGGGCGCTTCGGCAAAGACCAGCGGTGCTTCGTGGTTTTCGATTGGCGCGGCACTTATCGGCGGCGTGCTTGGTTCATTGATCTTTCCGCCGCTGGGCGGGTTGATTCTGGCAATGGCTGGCATCTTCCTCGTCGAGTATTTACGCATACGCGATTTGCGCAAAGCATGGGATTCGACCCGCGGTCTGGCAGTTGGCTGCGGCTGGGGGGCGATCCTGCGTTTTGGCTTCGGGCTTCTGGTGATTGTGGTCTGGCTGTTATGGGCGTTTGTGTTCTAGCGGCTAATTGACCTTGATGACCTCCCCGCCGGTGATGCGCGGCAGTTCGCGCGGGTTGAGCTTAAACACAGCATGCGGCGTTCCGGCGGCTGCCCAGACTTCCGCGTATTGCAGCAGGTCCTGGTCAATGTAGGTTGGAAGAGGGCGGTGGTGACCAACCGGCGGCACTCCACCGACGGCAAAGCCGCTCTGTTCGCGCACAAAGTCTGCTTCGGCTTTGACGACAGCCTCGCCCACTACTTCGGCCAGCCGGTCTTCGTTGACCCGGTTGCTGCCGCTGACCAGCACCAGAACCGCCCGGCGGCTGGTTTGGGTGCGAAAAACCAGTGATTTGACGATCTGCCCGACCTGACAGCCGACGGCCTGGGCGGCTTCCGGCGCGGTGCGGGTGGAGGCAGGCAGTTCAACGACCTGACAGGGCAGTCCCAATGCCTGCAGGGCTGCCTGCACTTTACGGGCGCTTTCGCTGAGCGGCTGATTCATGATGACGGCTTATGACCTCGCTTTTTTGTCTGATTTGGGCTGCGGGGCAGGTTGCCACATGAAGCCGGCAATCTGGTTAATATGAATGACCAGCGGTCGTTCCCCCTGATTTACCCGCACCAGTGATAAAGAAGCAGGGAAGACCACCAGACGGTGAAAGTCGTTGAGCGCCATGTTCAGGTAATGTGCCAATGCCAACCGGATAATATCCCCGTGCGCCACGGCTGCGATGACCGCCTCCGGCGGGGGCGGCTTGCCTTCTTCAACAGGACGGGCATGCTGACGCGCCAGATTTTCCAGTTCCTGCACCACCCGCTGCTGGACTTCGACCAGCGTTTCGCCGTTTGGGAAGCGTACACTGGCGGCATCTTCCTGGACGGTTTTCCACAGCTTGATGCGTCGCAATTGCTTATAGGTACGTCCCTGCCACTCGCCGTAGTCCACCTCACTGAGCGCCGGGCGGATTCGGACGGTCAACCCGCGCATTTCGGCCAGCGGTTGGGCGGTTTCGAGGGCGCGTTCCAGCGGGCTGGAATAAACCGCTTCGATTGGGGCATGTTCCAGCGCTTTGGCGAGTGATTGAGCTTGTTTCCTGCCGTTCTCGTTGAGATGCACCCCCGGTAATCGTCCCGCCAAACGACGATGCATGACATCATTTTCACCGTGGCGAATCAGCAGTATCAGGGTCATCGTTTTTCTCCATAGGGGGTGGTTCTTCTAAACCCAGCGCCTGGGCCTGGGCTTTGCGCCAGCGTTGCAATCGCTCGGCGACTTCGGCTTCGTACCCCTGTTGTGACGGGGTGTAAAAAGTTGTACCCAGCAGAGCATCCGGCAGGTACTGCTGGCCGATATGATGACCGGGAAACTGGTGCGGATACTGGTAACCGGCGCCATGCCCTAACCCCTTGGCATCCCGGCTGCTGTCCATCAGGTGCTGCGGCACCATACCAACCCCATGTTCCTCAATCCATTCTTTGACTTTGAAGTAGGACAGGGCGGTATTGGACTTTGGGGCGGTGGCAAGATAGAGCGTTGCCTCGACGATGGGAAAAATTCCTTCCGGTAAGCCGACATACTCATAAGCATACGCCGCCGCAGCAGCCAACTGCAAAGCGCGCGGATCAGCCAGTCCAATATCCTCGCCTGCCAGGATCAGCAGGCGGCGCAGGATAAAGCGCGGGTCTTCCCCGGCGATCATCATTTTGGCCAGCCAGTACAGCGCGGCATCCGCATCCGAACCGCGCACCGACTTGATGAACGCCGAGATGGTATCGTAGTGGGCATCGCCGTTGCGGTCGTATAGCACGGCGCGTTTTTGAATCGATTCCTGGGCTACTTCCAAAGTGATATGAATCACTCCATTTTCGTCCGGGGGAGTGGTTTCCACAGCCAGTTCAATGGCATTCAACAGGTTGCGCGCATCACCGCCGGAAACACGAATCAAATGACGACGGGCGTCTTCATCCAGTTGAATGTTTTTACCGCCGTAACCGCGCTGTGAATCGCTCAATGCCTGATCAAGGATGTGGTTGAGGTGTTCTTCGGTCAACGGCAGCAGCTGAAACAGACGCGAACGCGAAACCAGCGCCGGGATGACATCAAAATAAGGGTTTTCGGTTGTGGCGCCAATCAGGGTGATCATGCCGCTTTCAACATGCGGAAGCAGGGCATCCTGCTGGGCTTTGTTCCAGCGGTGAACCTCATCAACAAACAGGATGGTGCGTTTGCGCTGCAAACGGCGACGTTCGGTGGCTTCCTGAATGACGCGGCGCAGGTCGGCTACCCCTGCCAGAACCGCTGAAATGCTTTCAAAATGCGCCTGAGTAGAGTTGGCAATGATTTGCGCCAGTGTGGTCTTGCCGGTACCCGGCGGGCCAAAGAAGATAATGGAGGAAAATAACCGGTCGGCTTCGATGGCGCGGCGTAGCAATTTGCCCGGCCCGATAATGTGTTCCTGCCCGACAAATTCATCCAGCGTACGCGGGCGCATGCGGGCTGCCAGCGGCGCTTCATCTTTCATTCTTTCCTGCATGGCATGGTTGAAGAGATCCATAGATTTATGCCTGAAGATGAGTATATCACGAACGCGCCTGGCCTAAATGCAGAAGGTTATGCGCTGAAAACGCCCATTTTTGGGTTAAAATTCGGTGACAGGTGAATGAAAAATGACCGAACAAACGCCTTTTCAACCGGCACATCCGCCGGAAACAACGTTGCGGATTTCGGCTCCACTGCGAGAGGTTGACCCGAACGAACATTTTCAGGCCATTCCCGTACGGCCCGCCAAAAAACGTCGTCGTTGGGGGGCAGGCTGCTGGCTGGTTTCTCTGCCTGGTTTGGGATTGCTGGCGGTTTTGTTGTTGTACTTCTTCGCGCCGTTGCGCACCAACATCTTGATTTTGGGGATTGACCGCGCTCCGGATGGCAGCGCGATGGGACGCAGTGATACCAACATTCTGCTCAGTATCAATCCGCTGCAGCCGGATATTAAAATGCTCTCCATTCCGCGCGACCTGTGGGTGAACATTCCCGGAGTCGGCGAAAACCGCATCAACACGGCCCACTTTTTTGCCGAAATTGACCAGCCCGGTTCCGGGCCGCGCGCTACGCTGGAAACCGTCCGGGTGAACTTTGGGCTGGATGTGCCCTATTTCGTGCGCCTGCGCTTTGACAGTGTACAGCCCATCGTCGAGGCGATGGGTGGGATTACCATTGAACTGGAGCAGCCGACTGCCGGTTACCCGCCCGGCAGACACACGCTCAACGGCGAACAGGCGCTCGCCTTTGCCCGCAACCGCACCGGCACGGATGATTTTTACCGCATGGCGCAGGGGCAGCTGCTTTTCAAAGCTGCCTTCCGTCAGATGCTTAACCCGGCCTCGTGGAGCCGCCTGCCGGCGGTGACTGCCGCAGCGTTGGAATCGGTGGACACCAACCTGCCCGTCTGGCTGTGGCCGCGGCTGGGGTTGGCCTTGCTGCGCGCCGGCCCGGATGGGATTGATAATCGTACCCTCGACCGCGAGATGGTCACACCCTTTACCACCAGCGGCGGGGCGAATGTACTACTGCCCAACTGGGAGCGCATCAATCCGCTGCTGCAGGAGATGTTTGGGCGGTAATCTGCCCGCCGCTTATATACTTCTGCCAGTCTTCATCGCTCATCAGCGTGATGACGCGGAACGATTCGGCGTAGGCCATCTCTTTGCCTTTGCCACTTTCGGCAGCCCAGGTTTTAATCATCTCGGCCGGATCCCATCCTTCCATCTGGCTTTTGTGCTGTTTCAGGGCTTCGATTTTTAAATCAATGGTCTCCTCGATGTTGACAAAGGTATCACCGCCATCCCAGGCGGATATGTACACTTTGCGCACTTTGTGGGCTTTCAGTCCCTCTTCGGACAGCTCTTCAAACACCTGAGGCTGACCGGCAGCTGGAAAGACGGCGTCCAGCGCGGCGGTGGCCGCCGCGCGGTGGTCGGGGTGGTTGATGTAGGTGCTGTTGGCAAATACCACAGTCGGGTCGCCGCAGATGACGACTTCCGGGCGAAAGCGGCGGATTTCGCGCACCAGTTTCTTGCGCAATTCGAGAGTCGGTTGGAGTAAGCCGTCCGGCTCACGCAGGAAGACGACCTCGCTGGCGCCGATGACCCGCGCGGCCGCAGTCTGCTCCGCTTCGCGGATTTCAGCGGCACGGGAGCGGGTCATGCCTTCTTCGGCAATGCCGGCATCACCGCTGGTGCAGAGGACGTAGGATATGCGGCATCCAGCGCGTGCCCAACGCGCCAGTGTCCCGGCACAGGAAAATTCAACGTCATCCGGATGGGCAACGATGACCATAGCGCTTTCGGGGATGTAAAGATTTTTACTGGACATGAATTCACTCCAATCGAGAGGGTTGATTTCAGAAACTTAAGGAAGGAAAAAAGGCACAATCAGGCTAAGCAGCGCAGCGGCAACGAAGCCGACTGCCAGAATGGTCTGATCGGCAAGGTACAACTGCACCGCGCTGAACAAAAAAACGGCAAAGAACAGGCTGGCTGTAAGCCGGCGCAAGGCTTTTTCAACCCGGCTGATTTGCTGTTTCAATTCCGGGCTGCGGAATTCCAAACGCCCCTGCTCCAAACGGGTGAGCAGCGTATCGGCGCGGCGCGGCAGGTTGACCAGCGTGCGCAGGGTATCGCCAGCTTCCAGCACCCAACCGCGCAATCCTCTCCCGCCCTCCTCGGCAATCAGCCGCTGGGCGTAGGGGATAATGCTGACCCATACGTTAAAGTTTTCATCCAGCCCGGTACAGATGCCGCTCAAAATCGACAGACAGCGCCCCAGAAGGATCAGATTATCCGGGAGCTGGAAGGGAGCATCATAAATCAATTCGCGAAACTCGGCGATGAAAGCCATAGCCTCGCTTGTGCTGAGGGCAACCAATTCACTGGTGGATTTGCCCCAAAACCGATCAAAAGCGCGCTGATTTGCCTGACGAAGTAATTCCAGATCGGCGCCGGGCAGTAAAACACCCATGATCTGATAAGCCTTGATTACCCGATCGGCATCCCGCTGCCCAACCGCAATAATCATCTCGCGAATGCCTGCGAGAATGGTTGGCGTGACTTCACCGGCCATGCCAAAATCCACAAAGACCAGTTTCCAGCCGGGGGTTTCTTCCTCTTCATTTGACGGGAGGGGGTGAACAAAAAGATTACCCGGGTGCGGGTCAGCGTGAAAAAAATGATCGTCCAATATCTGCTTGAGGTAGGCATCGAATAAACGTCTGGCTACCTCAGTCGGCTCAATACCGGCGGCGAGCATGGCTTCCTTGTCGGTGATCTTGATGCCGCCGACTTCCTCCAGTGTCAGGACGCGGCGGGTGGTGTAATTCCAGTGGATCTGGGGGACGAGAATCTCAGGATCATCCGCAAAGTTGGCGCGAAATATCTCGGCATTTTTGGCTTCGTGCAGGTAATCAATTTCTTCCAAAAGGGTACGGCTGAATTCTTCCAGCAGGGCGGGGACGTTGGCACGTCGGCGCACGGGCGGGTATAAATTTACCCAGCGGCCAACCATCCGCAGGGCTTTTAGATCCACCTCCACAATCGCTTCAATGTTCGGACGCTGAACCTTGACCACCACCGGCAGGGGAGTTTCTTCACCATCCGTGGAGAAGAGGCTGGCACGGTGTACCTGTCCAATAGAGGCAGCCGCCACGGGTGTTGGCTCAAAGTAAGCAAACAGACTTTCTAACGGGCGTTCAAATTCGCTTTCGATGACGCTGCGAATAGCCTCAAACGGCTCGGCTGCCACTTCATCCTGCAAGCCGGATAGTTCGCCGGTGATTTCCGGCGGCAGAATGTCTAATCGCGAGGACAGCCATTGCCCGACCTTGATCATCACACCACCTAGATCAATCGCCAACCGCCGAAAGCGGGCAGCAATCCGTTGCAGCCGCCGGGCGCGGCTGCGGCCTGACCATCTGCCCAATCCGATAAATGGCAGGAAGATGTCCCACCAGATCAGGTGCAGTAGAACCCTGCCAAAGAACCACAAAATGCGTTGATAACGGCGTCTTAACATCTTTGTTGGGATTATATCACCGCCCGTTTGGGGAATTGGAAGCGGGTGTATAATCGGCATATCTCACCCTATCTGCATCATCATCCCTGTAATGACGATTAAATCCCTACCATCCAGCGGCGGGAGGGCATCTGTAATTGGTCGGGGAACATTCCGTGCCCTGCGTCACCGCAATTACCGCGTCTGGTTCATTGGCCAAACCATTTCCCTGATTGGCACCTGGATGCAAACCATGGCGCAACAGGTGCTGGTCTATCGTTTGACCGGTTCAGCAGCGGCATTGGGAATTGTCAGTTTTGTTGGTCTGATTCCAGTCATTCCGCTATCATTTTGGGCTGGCTCGCTGGCAGACCGTTACCCCAAGCAAAAGGTCGTTCTATATGCCCAAACAGGAATGATGATTCAGGCGATGGTGCTGGCATTGTTGACCTTTCTGGGCATGGTGGAGATCTGGCATGTTTACCTGCTTTCTTTTCTCTTCGGCGCGCTGACCGCCATTGACCTGCCGGCCCGGCAGGCGTTTACGGTGGATCTGGTGGAGGGAAAAGAGGACCTGACCAATGCGATTGGTCTGAACTCGGCCATGTTCAATCTGGCGCGCGCGCTCGGCCCGGCCCTGGCGGGCATGGTTGTGGCTGCAACCGGCGAGGCGATCGCCTTTTTCCTTAATGCGGTAACTTTTCTGGCGGTGATTGCCAGCCTGTTACTGATGCGCAACCTGCCCGATTCCTCGCACTTGCTCCATCAACAGAGTGGTACGCTGCGTCACATGGTGGAAGGGATGCGTTTTGTCTTTTCCAATCGTTCGATAGGGGTGTTGATCAGTCTGGTGGCGGTCAGCGCTTTTCTTTCGATGCCGTTCAATACGCTGATGCCGGTTTTTGGCGGTGAGATTTTAGCTACCAGCGCTGCACCGGTCATTTCGTTCTTCTGTGACGGTCAGCGCGGCTGGTTCCAGTGCCAGGCGCCGGAAGCCCTGCCGCTGGGTATTTTACTGACGACGGTTGGTATCGGTGCGGTGATCGCGGCGCTGGTGGTAGCTTCTCTACCGACCGGGGCACGGCGCGGGCGCTGGTTGACCTTTGGCAATCTGGCTTTTCCCGCTCTGTTGCTGGGGTTTGCGCTCTCACGTTCGTTTCTGGTTTCGGTGGTGATTATGCTGGGAACAGGATTTTGCTTTGTGCTGCAAAACGCACTGGCAAACACCCTGTTGCAAATTGCTTCCCCGGATGACCTGCGCGGACGAGTGATGAGTTTTTACACCATGACCTTTCAGGTCACCATGCGGCTGGGGGGATTACAGGCCGGTCTTGTGGCGGACTGGTTGGGCGCTCCGTTTTCGGTAGGGGTGGGTGCGCTGGTTTCGTTGTTCTACGGGCTGTTTGTTGCCTTGCGCTACCCGGATGTGCGTGAGATGAAGTAAGCCTCAGCCTATGGACAATTTTGTGTAAAATTATTGATGAATTTTACTGTTTGGAGATGACGGCATACCATGCGCGTTGAGGGGCCATATTTTAAGGATGAAGAGGGGCGTACCCTGATTTTGCGGGGGGTTAATCTGGCGGGTTCCAGCAAAGTACCTGCCGTCCCGGACGGTGCAACCTACCGCAGTGAACAGTTTTTTGATCACCGCCATGTATCATTTGTCGGGCGCCCCTTCCCGCTGGAGCAGGCTGACGAACACTTCCGCCGGCTGCAGGCGTGGGGCCTGACTTTCCTGCGTTTTCTGGTCACGTGGGAAGCCATCGAACACGCCGGGCCGGGTCAGTATGATGAAGCCTATCTGGATTACATTCGCGCAGTTCTGCGAAAAGCAGCCGAATATGATATTCACGTGTTCATTGACCCGCATCAAGATGTGTGGAGCCGCTTTTCGGGCGGCGATGGAGCACCGGGCTGGACTCTGGAAGCGGTGGGGTTTGACCTGCACCATTTGCATGAAACCGGCGCCGCCATCGTCCATTCCCAACATGGGGATCCGTTCCCTCAGATGGTCTGGCCTTCCAACAGCAGCAAACTGGCTTCGGCGACGATGTTCACGCTTTTCTTCGGCGGAAATTACTTTGCCCCCCAGACCAAAATTGAGGGTGAGCCGGTTCAGGAATATCTGCAGCGCCATTACATTCAGGCGATTACCCGGCTTGCCGAACGGGTGTGCGACCTGCCGAATGTGGTCGGTTATGATGTTTTCAACGAGCCGCTTCACGGCTATATCGGCTGGAAGCGGCTGGACAGGCGTGAAGGCGTCCTTCAAACCGGTGAAACGCCCACGCCGTTCCAGTCCATGCTGCTGGGAGCCGGTTACCCGCAGTGGGTGGATATCATGGATCGGCGGGTTTTCGGCATTCACCGGGTTGGGCGAAGGCTGGTCAACCCCAACGGATTATCGGCGTGGCGGGAAGGGTACACCTGCATCTGGCGGCAGCACGGTGTGTGGGATGTGGACAGAAGCGGAAAACCGGTTTTACTTCAACCGGAATACTTTACCCGCTACGAAGGGAAAGAAGTGGATTTTGCCAATGATTACCTTAAACCCTTTATCAACCGCTATGCCAGGGCAATCCGCCAGGTGCAGCCGGACGCGCTGATTTTCGTGGAAGGGGAGGCATTCAATTCTGTTCCGTGTTGGGGGCCGGGAGATGTCCAGAACATCGTTTATGCGCCACACTGGTATGATGCCTTTGTATTATTCTTCAAGTCCTTTGTGCCGTGGCTGGGGGTGGATGTGCGCAACGGCGGACGACTGGTATTCGGGCGCAAAGCCATCCGCAAGTCGTTTGCCGAGCAAATTGCTCACTTCCGCGAACAGGCGCGCCGGTGTTTGGGCAATGCACCGGTGCTGATCGGCGAATTTGGGATTGCCTTTGATCTGAATCGCAAGCAGGCTTATCTTAGCGGGGACTATTCTCAGCAGATCGCAGCATTGGATCGCAGTTTACGAGCGATGGATGACAATCTGATGAGTTTCACCATCTGGAACTACACGCCGGATAACACCAATCTGCGCGGCGACCTGTGGAACGATGAGGATTTGTCCATTTTCTCCCGCGATCAGCAAACCGATCCGGAGGATATTTACTCCGGCGGAAGAGCGTTGGCGGCGCTGCTGCGTCCCTATGCCATGAGAACAGCCGGTGAGCCGTTACAGATGGAGTTCGATTACCGCAGCGGGCTGTTCCGCTATCGCTTCCGTCATGACCCGCAAGTGAGTGCGCCGACCGAATTGTATGTGCCGGCTTATCAATACCCCAACGGTTGTCAGGTACAGGTTTCGGATGGGGAAGCGTCCCTGGATTTATCCCAACAACGATTAATTTACCGCCACACCCCAAACCGCCCCGAACATGAGATCATTTTGCGGCGGGTGGATAGGGCGGCAACGCCTGGTCGTTGATGCGCTCAAGCGTCAGCCGTGCGCCGTATTGCCTGAGCCATTGTTTGCGGGCTTTGTAATCGGGCAGGATGCGAGCAACTTCGGCCCAGAAGGCGCGGCTGTGATTGGGATGTTTTAAATGAGCCAGTTCGTGGACGATAATGTAATCCAGAATTTCCGGCGGCGCCATGACCAGCCGCCAGTTAAGCGCGATATTGCCGTTGCTGCTGCAGCTGCCCCAGCGGGTACGCGCCTTGTTGATGCGTACCTTAGCCGGTTTTTTGCCAATCAGTTCTGAAAATTTCGCTACACGGAGCGGAAGAGTCAAATTGAGAAAATTGGTTAAGAACTGCTGCAGAACCGTATGGGCGTTGGGCAGCAAGTCGCTGCTCATCACCAGCCGGGTCGTTTCCAGCCGCAGGGTTTCGGTTCGGGTTTGGATGACCCGTAGCGGATAGGTTTTACCCATCACATAAACCAGATCTCCACTTTGAAAAGGGCGAGCCGGCGATCCTGCCTTTTCAGCCTGAACCTGCAAGACCTGCTGGCGGTGTTTCTCGATCCAGCTGCTTTTGCTGGCAACCCAATCCAGAATATCCTTTTGGGGCAGGTGCAGCGGAGCGCGCACTTCCAGCGAGCCGTCCGGACGGATAATGAGCGCAAGGGTTTTGCGTTTGCTGCGAATCAGCCGGTCAATATTTGGCGGGTTCATGGCGGGTCACTTCCGTAATAGCGTTCAATTGCCTGGTGGTCGGCTTCGATCAGATACACGTCCATGTGACCGAAACTGGCTAAGCGGCGGGCGGTGGAGAAATCGAAAAAGCCGTAATCCGGGCCGCGCTCGCGGATGACCTGTTCGAGGGTCTGCTGATGGGCAGTGCTGACCAGCACAA
>NZ_DAOUBL010000171.1:0-3492 GCF_034432615.1 Bellilinea sp.
ATGCCAGATGCGGTCCTCGCGCCCAAAGAGCAGCTGCGCCGCCACCATGCCGAAAACCGCCATGGTCTTACGCCCGCTCACCAGGCTGAGGTGCACCCGCTGACCGGCAAAGCGCGCCGCCCGAATGTGCGCATACAGCGCGCGCAGCAAAGCCCAGATATCGGCCTGCGTGGCAATATCCAGCACCGGGCGGGTGCTTTCGCTGAGCGCCACCAGGCGCAAACGCAACCCCGGGTAGGCAACTGGAAACTCCCCGGCCAAAGTTTGCGCCGCCTGCAAAATGGGCTGCGCCTGTGTATGAATGACAATCACCTCTTCTATCGGGTAACCCTGCTGCAAAAGCCAATCCAACAGCCAGGTAACCCCCTGCGGCTCGCTGCTAAGCGTGGAAATGAGAAGATCACCCATGAATTACATTTTGTAATTACATCACCGATTCAGAAAACAAACCCAAACAAAACCAGTTTAGCCAAAAACCCGCCCTTACGCAAGCCAAAGGGACGCCGAATTTTCGGAACGTACTCATAAACCCAGCCAGTCATTTTCGCTCATAGAGCAGCCTGCCTTTTGTTAGAATTTCGCACAAAAAGGTATCTTTCTTTTGGATAGCAGCCTGTACTTCTGCGGGTGTCTTTACAACCAGATCTACCGGAAAGGCACGCGGCCGCATCAATCGAGAAACCAGCAAAAAACGCTCCGCCGCCGGCAAGTCAGTATCCATGATAATCAGCAGATCCACATCACTGTCGGGCGTCGGATTGCCATGTGCGTACGACCCGAACAAAATGATTTTATACGGGCGCAGTTCGCGCACCAGCCGCTCCACCACCTGCGGCAGGCTTTCAGCGACCGGCGGAAAACCGCGCGGCGCCGTTTTCTCATCCAGCCATCCTTCTTTCACCGCTCAAACCTCCAAGTGGATTATAACCCCAATCCGGCTAAGAAAAAGAATGTTTGGATGGGCAAACCGGCAGGAAGAAACAACCGGTCAGGATGAACCTCTCTCACCATTGACGGTAACGTATAGGTATTAATTCCTAAGCATTTTTAGGTATTTCTTCTGTTTGTCCGTGCACCGAAATCTTATATAATGAAAGCAGTTCGTTGTTTTCGGCCGCTTTGGCCGCTTCAGTGGGGATTGGTTCACAGGAGGTTTTCATGCCGTTGAATCTGGAATATACCGGTCATCCATTTTACGATGTCGGGCTGGCGACGCTGACCGCCTTTGCCCGCAAACAGCATCCCGCCGAGTTGGAGCCGGCCGACCTGCAGGCGGCTGCCGACTACATGAAGAAGAACTACGTGGTCAACCCGCTCAAGTCCTTCCTGACGGTGGCTTTTCCCAATTCGGGTTTCACCCAGCCGGCTTACGAAAAACAACCCGAAAAGCGCGTGATTTATGCCGATGCCGCGCTGTACGCCTTCAATGCTCCCCCCGGCGGGGAGCTCGACCCGCTCAACAACCGGCCGGCCGCCGAGGTGCGCTACGATGTCAAAGGCGAACTGCCGCCCGGGCGTGCTTACCGCCAGCACCTGCCCCTCCTCACCGGCGAAGGGGTGATCAACTTCTTCCCCTACGGCGACGCCGGTCTGCCGCTTTCCGGGGTGAGCATGCTGGCCGTGCAGGCGCTGCCGCTTGGCTGCGCCAAGGTGAACGGACGGCTGCTGGCCGTCCACAGCGATTCGCCCGCTCTGCTGCTCTACTTTGCGCGCACCTTTTTGGAAACCAACCGCCGGAATATCCAGCTGGCACAAACCGCTGGCGATTCCAAGCTGCCCGAAACCAGCCCCTATCAGCCGCGCACCCTGCTGATTGACCTGCTGCACGCCGCCGTCCGTCAGGCGGAAGACCGCGCCGCTGACCAACCCCTCACCCTGACCGCCTACCACTTCACCAACAGCGGACAGGGCGCCGAGCTGCAAATTTACCCGCTGCCCCTCGAAGTGGGCGCTTTCCTGCGCGCCGCCGCCGGCCCCGCCTACCGCGCCCAGTGGGAGGCTCTGGTGCAGCGCGGCTGGCAGCTTCCCCGTAGCGGGAAGGAGAATCAGCCGCACTACAATCGGCTCTACGAAGACCTGTTCAGCCTGCCCGATGCGGCGCCCGTCTTCATCCGCCGCTACTTCTTGCGCCGCCCGGCCAGCCGCAAAGACAAACTCGACCCCACCACCGAATACGACACCCGCCGCGAGGCAAACCTCATTTCCTGGTCGCTGACCGAACTCTTCTTAAGAAAGGTGATGCAAATGGAAAAAGAACGCATTGACTCAATCCGCTCGCTGGGCGATCAGCTCGCCCAATATGTGCTGCAGAGCAACGACCGCTCCTTCTTCAACACGTTTTGGATGGCGCGCAATTACGGACAGGTGCGCGCCGCGCTCATTCGTGCCTCGGCCCGTCAGGTGCGTAACCAGCACCCGCCGCTCATCGGGCTGGATCAATTCCTGAACGTCTTTGAGCAGTATGAGGACGTTCCCAACGGCGACTGGCGGCTGGGGCGCGATCTGGTGCTGATTCGTCTGCTGGAACGGCTTTACGAAATGGGCTGGCTGCAGCAGCACGCCGAAGAACTCCCCGAAGCCGAAGAAGACGCCGCCCAAGAAACCGATTAACCCAAAATACTCAATCCTTTCACCCATTCACAGGAGGAATTCAGCCATGTCTTTCGTCACCGGTTTGATTTTGATTGACGCCCCCGCCTCGGCCCTCAACAATCTGGGCAGCATCCCCGGCAGCCTGACCGATAACGCCGTCGGCGTGAAAGCCATCAACACCCGCGAAGGCGCCTACCCCTACGTTTCGGCGCAGGCCTTCCGCTACTGGCTGCGCGAAACGATCCGCGAACAGGTTGCCGAATGGCAAAATTCGCCCGTCTTTCGCGAAAAGAAAATTGCCTACACCGACGCCAACCCCATCCTCTACTGGGATGACGACCTGTTCGGTTACATGCGCGCTCCCTCAAAACAGACCGAAGCCGTTCAGCAGCGCGAACAGAGCGGGCTGGTTAGCAACGCTACCCCCACCGCCGAAACGGTCACCCGCGTTTCCCCCTTCCGCGTCAGCACCCTGGTTTCGCTCGGCCCGGTTCGCCTGATCAACGACTTCGGGGTCATGGCGCGTCAGGAGGGCGACCCCGTTCCGCACGAGCATCAGTTCTACCGCGCCACCCTGCAGGGGCTGTTCTCGCTTGATCTCAACGCGGCCGGCACCTTTACCTATGCCGACCGCACCGGCTACCTCAATCTGGATGAGCCGCGCATCCGCCTGGCAGAACAAAAGCAGCTCCAGCACCTGCCGGCGCTCAAAGCCTACCGCCTGCCGACCGCCGAACGCCTGCAGCGCGTGCGCGCTTTGTTCAGCGGCCTGGCGGCGCTCAGCGGCGGCGCCAAACAAACCCTGCACTATACCGATGTCAGCCCGGATATTGTCTTCCTCGCCGTCACCAAAGGCGGCAACAATTTATTCGGGCACATCTTTGGCAGTCAGGGCGAACG
>NZ_DAOUBL010000172.1:0-2520 GCF_034432615.1 Bellilinea sp.
GCCCGCCGTGCCGGATTGGATGTCATCGCCATCACCGATCATGATGAGATACGCGGTGCACTGCGTGCAGAAGAACTCGGCTATCAATATGAGTTGGGGGTCATCCCTGGCATTGAGGTATCCACTGCCGAAGGGCATTTGCTGACCTTGTTTGTGCGCACGCTCATCCCCGCCGGCCAATCCTTAATCGAAACACTACAACGCGTTTATGAAGCAGGCGGATTGGCGATTGCCGCTCATCCGCTGGCGTTAGGCGCGCACAGCTTGAACGAAACCGCCATCCGCCGTGCCCTGGAAACACCCATCGGTCAGCAGACCCTGCTGGGAGTTGAAACCCTGAACGCAAGTTTGTTTTACCGGGGCAGCAATTTGCGGGCAGCACGATTAGCTCAGCGGGTAGGGCTTGCCACAGTTGGATGCAGTGATTCACATGTTGGTTGGAACATTGGCCATGCCCGCACACTCTTTCGGGGAAACACACCCCAGGATCTGCGCTATGCACTGCTGCAGAAACAAACCCGGGCAGTCTACGCCCACCCACGCCGCACTCCCCTGTTTTTTGCAGATCACCTGCTGCGTTCTGCGCTGCGCCGCATGGGTTGGGTCAGCACCTGGTCAGACACCGCCCGCTCACCGGCGTTGAGACGCATGGAACGCGTCCATGCTGAGATCTAACGAAAATTTTAATATTCAAACAGATGTATTGCTGGCTGGATTTGGGTATAATGAATATAGTTAATTCATTATCACCCTTTCTTCGCTGCGCGTCGGTATTGCATAGGGGAGGTAATCATCGAAACCGATGGCAGATTCCAGCACAACGAACGATTCACCCGCTCAAAACCCGAAACAAGCGAGAAAACCGCGTCTTAATCAACCGTCCTCTCGGTGGGGAATGGTTCACCAGAATTCACGACAAAGCCGACGCTCCCGATATCTGCTGCGCCTTAACCGGCAGTTACGCCGGCAACTGTCCCTGCTGCGTAATGGGAACGGTAATGCCACCGAAACAGATCTGATTTTCCGGCAAAACTTTCTTTCACTGCCCGATCCAATTCTCATCTGGCGCAAAGACGAGCAGGGGGTTGTCCGCCTGATGATGTTCAATCAGGCTGCCATGGAAATGTCCCTGGGGCGGATTAAGGACTTCACCGGCATATCGGTTGATGATTTCTTTTCTCATGAGCCACATGTAGCCGAAATCATTCATCAGGTTTTCCGCACCGGCAAGCCCAAGCGAATTGAAACGCCCAGCCGGCTGCGCACCACCGGTGAAGAGAAATGGATTCAGGCGGATTATGTCCCTGTTTCCCGGCGCTATTTGTTGAACATTATTCGCGATATCACCCATCAAAAATTAAAACAACAAGCCGAGGAAGAACAACGCTCCAAAATTGAATTGCTGCGTCAGGCAATGACCGCCTTCACCTCGGTGCTGAACCTGCGTCAGGTCCTCTCTCAGGTGATGGAGTACCTGAAAATGCTCATCCCTTACGACCGTGCCTTTTTGTACCTGCTGGATAAGGACGAACTGGAAATTGCTGCTGCAGCCGGTTTCAGCAATAACGATGATTATCTCGGCAGGCGCATCCCTGCCCGCAACCCGCAATTTGAGGCGATT
This sequence comes from Bellilinea sp., assembly GCF_034432615.1. Classification (GTDB taxonomy): domain Bacteria; phylum Chloroflexota; class Anaerolineae; order Anaerolineales; family Anaerolineaceae; genus Bellilinea. Next base: position 1,622 of record NZ_DAOUBL010000172.1, read on the forward strand.
AACCGCAATCGTTATCCGCTCTATTTAGATGACGCCGAAACCTACCGCCCCTTTCAGGAATTGGAGGATTTGAACTGCGGCAAGGCCTGGCTTGGAATTCCAATGCTCGGTCATGGACAGGTAATCGGCTATTTGAGCATTTACAATTCCAACAGCGGTATCTATGGGGGTAACGAAGCCGAACTGGGGCAAACCTTTGCCAGTCAGGCCGCCATTGCCATTGAAAATGCGCGGCTCTTTCAGCAGGTTCAGCAATACGCCATCACCGACGGGCTGACCGGCTTTTACAACCGGCGCTATTTCTATGAACTGGCCGAGATCGAAATGCGCCGATCCCAGCGTTATGGCAGCGACCTGTCATTAATCCTGATTGATATTGACCTCTTCAAAAATGTCAACGATCGGCTAGGACACACGGCCGGCGATCAGGTCTTGATTCATCTCAGTCAATGTTTGCGATCCCAAATCCGCGCCAGTGACAGTATCGGTCGTTACGGCGGTGAAGAATTTGTGATTCTGCTGCCGGAAACCAATGCAAAAAATGCAGTGGAAGTTGCTGAACGACTGCGCAGGTCCGCCGAGGAGTGCGTCACTGATATTGGTCATACCAAAGTACACATTACCATCAGCCTGGGGGTGGCGCAGATGGACGAGGACTGCCAGAGCGTTGATGAGCTTTTCCATCGCGCCGACCGCGCCCTGTATTTGGCCAAGCAAAACGGACGCAATCGAGTTTGTATCTGGCAGGCCTATTTGCGGGAATAACCTGCTATAATATATTTTTAATCATAGAATATTGCCAACCTGCCAAAGGAATCTCTTTTCATGCGCCGTGAAGTGTTGACCTGGAACGACGTTGACAAACTGATTGACCATCTTATCCCCCAGTTTGAAGTGGA
>NZ_DAOUBL010000173.1:0-9130 GCF_034432615.1 Bellilinea sp.
GAGAAAATGACCCTGCCCGTCATCCTTGACAATCGAAAAATGCAGATGAACCCCCACCGGCGCGCCGGGCGTACCGGAGTAATTGCCCTGAAAACCCAAAAATGTCCCCCGCCGCACAAACACTTCACTGCTGCCGGGTGGGAATTCCGGCGCGATCAGGGAATTGCCCTGTTCATCCGCCAGATGGGTGTAATACGTCCAGATTTGCTGCCCCGGCTGGAGCGGGTCCTGCGGGATGCGGATGATGAGGCTGGATTTCCAGTCCGGCAGGCGGCTCAGGTAGCCGTCGTAGGCAGCATAAACGGGGGTTTGACCGGGCGGCGTGCCGCCGAATATATCCAGGCCGGTATGGCGGTGACCGGGACGAAACGAATCATCCCACAAAAACCCGATGTAGCCTTCGGTAGGGAAGGCAAACGGCGCGCCTTCGCAGCGGGTGTTGGCGCTGACTTTCCAATCGCCATAAGCCTGGGGGTTGCGGATGAACTGCACCACCCGGGTGGTGCGGCTGGCCGTACGGCGCGGGTTCAAGAACCAGAAATAACCCGCCACCAGCCCGGCGATCACCGCCCCGCCCAGTAAAAGGGGAAAGATGCGCTTCATTCCGGCTGAATCAACCGCCCCTGCATGGACCAGGGGCCTGTCCAGGTAATTTCCACCGGCCGAATTTGACCGCGCAGGTCGGCGCTGCTTTCGACAAAGACCAGTTTGTTGGTGGGGGTACGTCCCTTCCAGCGCCCGCGCACCGGTTCTTCAAAGAGGACTGCCACCGTCTTGCCGAGGTAGGCGGCGTGAATTTCGGCGGCAATGCTTTCCTGCAACTCTTCCAGAAGGCGGAAGCGCCGCCACTTTTCCTCATCCGGCACATCATCGGTCATACGGCGCGCCGAAACGGTGCCTTCACGCGGCGAGTAGCGCGCCAGATGAGCCACATCCAGTTTCAAGTCCGCCAGCAGATCGTAGGTGTGCTGAAACTGGGCTTCGCTTTCGCCGGGGAAACCGACGATCACATCGGTGGCAATCGAAACGCCGGGAATGCGGGCGCGGATTTTCTCCACCAGCCGGCGGTACTGTTCGGCAGTGTAGCCGCGGCGCATGTTGGCAAGCACCTCGTCATCACCGGCCTGCACCGGTACTTCAATGTGCGGCATGACCTTGGGCAGTTCGGCAACCGCATCCAGCAGGTCATCGGTCATCCAGTTGGGGTGAGAAGTCAGGAAGCGGATGCGTTCCAGCCCCTCGATTTGATTCAGCCGGCGCAGCAAACCGCTCAGGGTGGGATAGTCGGGGTTGTCGTTGCCGTAACGGTCCACAATCTGCCCGAGCAGTGTGATTTCTTTGACGCCCTGCGCCACCAGCGCACGGGCTTCGTTGAGAATTTCCTGGGGTGGACGGCTTTTTTCCACCCCGCGGCGATAGGGGATGATGCAGAAGGTGCAGGCGTGCGAGCAGCCGTACACCACCGGGATGAAGGCCGAAACCAGATTGCCGCGCTCCCCGGCGGGCAGGGTCAGGTCTTCATCTTGCAGGGCGTAACGCAGGGCAACCTCAGCCTGCTCCAGATCGCGCCCGTCGCGGCGCAGGAGGTACTCCACCAGCGGGCGCGGGTCGGAAGGCGGCGAGAAAACATCCACATACGGGAAGCGCTCGGCCACCCGCGGGTTGCCCTTAACCCCCACCAGACAACCCATCAGGTTAATCACCAGATCGGGGCGCTGCTTTTTGATGGGACGCAGCGAACTGAGCCGTCCGTAGGCTTTATCCTCAGCCGACTGGCGCACCACGCAGGTATTCAACACGATGACATCCGCCTCCTCGGCGCGCGGCGCGCTGGCATAACCGAGGTGTTCCAGCGCCGAAGCCACCCGCTGCGAGTCGGCCACATTCATCTGACATCCTTCCGTCCAGATGTAGTATTTCATGCGCCAAATTATATCAGGGTTTTGAGAGGGAATTAAGGCTGTTTTTGTCTGATTATCATTTGGGGAAGAACTTTTACGAACCATCCAAAACAAATGGGGTTGAAGATTGTACAATCATTAGACAAGCGAACTTGTATAAACAATAATAAATTGCAGTGTAAAACAAATCTTTTTTATTATCGGTAAAGGAGATGAACCCATGAACCTCGAAAACATGCTTACCTACACCCCCATTCAATGGCAGCTGGTTGCCCACATTCTCATTCTGGGATTTGCGTCCATGGCAGCCGGTTTTGTCTATTTTCTTACCACCATGCGCGATGTTGCTCCCCGCTATCGGATTTCTTCCGTGTTGGGTGCAATTGTCATGGTGTCCGCCTTCCTGCTGCTCTATGCCCAGTGGCAAGCCTGGCAAACCACCTTTGCTTTTCAAAATGGGGAGTTTGTGCGCAGCGAAGGCATCTTCTCCAACGGCTTTCGCTACCTCAACTGGCTGATTGATGTCCCCATGCTGCTGCTGCAGCTGGTGGTCATCCTCGGCCTGGGAGCGGCTGCCAGCCGCCGGCTTGGCACCATCTTCGTCGGATCGGGGGTGGCGATGATCATCCTCGGCTACATTGGGCAATTTTACGAAGTGACCAACCTGACCGCCCTGTGGGTATGGGGAGGAATCAGCACCGTCTTCTACATCATTCTCCTGTACTATGTATGGGTGGAAATTGGCAAAGCGGTCGAACGAATGCCAGCGCCAGCCGCAGCCACCATGAAAAGTATCCGCTGGTTGTTCTTGATTGCCTGGACAATTTACCCGATTGCCTACATCATGCCCGCCATCCTGCCCACTGCCGATGGGGTCGTCCTGCGGCAAGCCATCTACACCGTGGCGGACATCACCTCGAAGGTAATTTACGGGGTGCTGGTCACCAAAGTTGCCGTGGATTTGAGCAAAGCCGAAGGCTGGACCAGTCTGTCATCTGAAACAGAACGGGAAATGGTCAGCGTCAATTGATTCTCTGTTAACCACAGTCAGCCCGCCTGATTTGAACAGGCGGGCTTTTTTTATTTTTGTGCTACACTGTATGGCTTTCTCAAAATTCCTTGACATCCCTGAAACTTTGTATCGAAACTCGAACCCCCACCCACCTCCCCCAATATCGCTTTGGCGATATTGGGGGAGGTGGGTGGGGGCAAAAGCGCTTGGTTGGACGCATCAATAAATTATTCCGAATAGACATCGGTCAGCACTGGCCGGCTGCTGTTTAACCATTTTCGACTTTGAGAAAGCCCCATGTAGACGTGAGCGGCGCTGCCGGGCAAGTGGGGATATAATGGATCAGATCAAAACCTGGCATGCAATGCCAATTACCCCCACCTGCACCTCCCCCAAAATCGCCCCTGGGATTTTGGGGGAGGCGGGAGGGGGAAGAAAATTTGAAAATTGATGTAAAAATGATTTATCCCGAATTGACGTTAATTACCTCACCTTAAACACACAGGAATTGTTATGCCGCCAGCCGAACGAACCCTGCGGGTCGAGGCCATCGTCCTGCGCCACAGCGATTGGGGCGAGGCCGACCGCTTGCTCAGCCTCTTCACCCGTGAAGAGGGCAAACTGCGCGCCATTGCCAAAGGCGTGCAGCGGCTGCGTTCGCGTAAAGCCGGGCATTTGGAGCCGTTTACGCGCGTCAAGTTGATGCTGGCTCACGGACGCGATTTGTGGATTGTTACCCAGGCCGAAACGGTGGCCGCTTACCTTGCCCTGCGCGAAGACCTGGAGCGGATTGCCCATGCCAGTTATGCGGTGGAGTTGCTCGACCGCTTCACTTATGAAGAAGGCGCAAACCGCCCCCTGTTCGACCTGCTCGCCATTACTTTGCAGCGCCTGAACGAAGGTCAACCGCCCTTTACACTGCTGCGTTACTACGAACTGCGCCTGCTCGATCTGCTCGGCTTCCGCCCGGAGTTGTTCCGTTGTGTGGGGTGCGGCGACGAGATTCAGCCACAGGACCAGTTCTTCTCTCCGCTGCTAGGCGGGGTGCTTTGCCCGCGCTGCGGCTCACAGGATGCCTCCGCCCGCCCCATTTCGGTCAATGCCCTGCGTTTTCTGCGCCATTTTCAACGCAGCACCTACGCCGAAGCCACCCGCGCGGTGATTCCCGTGCCGGTTCAGCAAGAAATGGAAACCCGCATGCAGGATTACCTGACTTATTACCTGGAGCGCGGACTGAATACACCCGCTTTTTTGCGCGCCGTGCGCCGGCGCAAAACCGATTAATCGTTCAGCGCGGCGGCGCGCTCGGCAAAACTGAGCGGACGGTTGTACTGCTGAAAACCCTGCACGGTGATGCGGCGCAGCAGCCACAGCGACACCATCAGACTGACCGCAAACAGAAAGAAGACAATCACGTACCCTGCCAGCGGGCTGCCGCTCAGCAGGCTGATCAGGTCGCGCAGCACGCCGCTGGAAAGCGTGCCAATCAGCCGCGAGAGGGCATTGGCAATGCCCCACGCCCCAATGTACAGTCCTACCCGTTCGGTGGTCATATCCAGCATCAAAGAGAGGTTGGAAACGGTTGCCAGACCGCTGCCCAGCCCCAGCAGCACCACCCCGCTGTAAAACACCGCGCTGATTTCCAGCAATCCGCTCAGCGCAATCATCAGGAAGGCTGCCGCGGCAACCCCGCCGCCAATTTGGGCAACCCGCCGCTTGCCCATGCGCCGCTCCAGCAGGCTGGCGCTGGCCAGCGTGATGAGCATGCAGGTGCCCCAAATCGAGGTGATGCGGGTGGTAGCCGCCACGGGCAGGTCAAACGCCTGGGCGGCAAACGGTTCCAGCAGCACATCCTGACCGAGAATGGCCGCCAGCAGCAGAATCAGGTAAAAGAAAAAACGGCGCGCCACCGGGTTGGCAAACACCACTTTGAGGGTGCTGGTCCAGCCGGTGCGTTCTTCATCCGGCACACTTTGGAGTGGTTTGGAATGGCGCGGTTCCAGTCCTGCCAGCCCAATCATTCCCAGCAGTAAGGCCGCCCCGGCAACCATCAAAAAAGCGGTTTGCAATTGCTCCGGTGAGTAATTCACCAGCAGGCGGCTGAGTGTGGCGGCCGTGAAGATGATGGCAATAATCATCAGCGTCATCATCACCGCTACTGTGCGGCTGCGTCCCCGTTCACCGGTCAGTTCCGAAGCCAGCGAAAAATAACTGACCGCTGCCAGATTGTAGCCCATGCCCCACGCAGTAAAGGTCAGCAGGGTAAAAACCAGCCCCAGCAGCGGATTTTCCGGCATGGTGAACACAGCAAACGGCGCAACCCCCAGCGCTGCCACGCACAAAAGCAACCCCAGCGCAATGTAGGGACTGCGCCGCCAGCCCAAAATGGGGTGACGGTCAGAGTATGACCCAATCATCACCTGAATGGGAGCAAACAGATACGGCAGGGAGGCCAGCAGGGAAACCAGCGCGGCAGAAAGTGCCAGTTCCTTGATCATCACCCGGTTGAGGGTGCTGTTGATGGGCACCAGTGTCATCGCCACGGCAACATGAATGAACGAGATTTGCAGGATTTTTCTCATCATAATCGCCATTGTAAGCCATGGCGATTAAAGGCGAATTAAAGAATGGCCTGTGTAAAACGGATGAATTTCAAATCATCCTTTCATTCTTCAAGGAAATGACCTTTATCACCCGCGGCACGGCAGAGCATTCATGGATTAACGTCCTGTTGAGCGAGCGCGGCAATCTGATTTTTGACCCCCACCCACCTCCCCCAATATCGCTTTCGTGATATTGGGGGAGGCGAAGGAGGGGGCAATTGATCAGAACGGGTGCGTGTCACTGCGCTGGGAGTGTCATTATTTTTTTGAATCGCTTTGGCGCTTTGGGGCTCAATTCCGAGCCTTCTACCTTTTTGACTTTTTCCCTTCCCATCCAATCGCTGCGGCGATTTTACAGGAAGAGGCGAAGGCCGGAATCACTCATATCGTTCCAAAAGGATTGGAAAGACCGCGTAGTCGTTGAGCGGTGGAGTGAGCTGCAGTTGATTGCTGCCAACACATTCATATAAAAAGGCTACTTCGCCCTTGGCTGCATCACCCAACAATGCCGCCTCCAGGTCGGTTCGCTCCCCAAAAACTTCCATCTGAAAAACAATGCCGCTGGTTTGCTGATTGTTGAAGATCACTTTATTGCCCTCAATTCGGTAAGAGGCAAAGCCCGTGCCGTCCAGAATAACGTCCATGGGGATTTCAGTCGTACCGACTTTGATGGAGGCAGACTGAGTGAACTCAATCGCTTCAAGCAAAATAGAACCGTCAAGGTTGAACTGATACCAGGCATTTCCGGCCATACCTTGATAGGTGATATTGGTACCTTCAAACGCGGTTTGAAAATAGGGCGCCATATCGGTAACAATCCAGCGTCCAATCAGGCAGGATTTGGCGACATCGGGTGTGTCCGTCAGCAGGGGGGTTGGAACGGCGGTTGGCAGAGGCGCTTCGGTGGGCACAGGCGTGGGTGGGAAGGTCGGAACGGCGGTAGGCGCAGCCGGTGAGGACACCTCCGGCAACGCTGGTGAATCGCCGCTTCCCGCACAGCCGGCCGCAGCCAGCAAGAAGATGCCCCCGAACAGGAGAAAGATTTGAAAGCGGTTGAATGGTTTCATGAAAAGTTCTTCCCGTATTATTGGATAAATTCACTGAAAATTATAAGAAATTATCGAGTCACTTTCAAGGTATTTTTTATCGTTGATATGGATTGATCCGTTGTAGATTTTTTCAGCCGTAACTTTTAGTCACAAACGACGACTATAAAGACATACAAAGCCCTATTACAGAGGTTTATCATGTCAAATTCTCACTCTCCACTGGAAATTTTCTCAATTCCAGTTGTGTTCATTTTAGGCGTGTTCGCGTTGATTCAATTCCTGCCGATTGGTAAAGATCAAACCAACCCGCCGGTAGTTGCCGAACCAAATTGGGACAACCCGCAAACCCGTGAAACTTTCCTGCGCGCCTGCGGCGATTGTCACAGCAATCAGACGGTTTGGCCGTGGTACAGCAAGATTGCGCCGGTTTCCTGGTTAATCAGCCGGGATGTCAACGAAGGGCGAAGAAAACTCAATGTATCGGAATGGGGAGTACGCAAAAACGATGCCGATGATGTCGTTGAGGTCGTACAAAATGGCGAAATGCCGCCCTGGTTTTATTTGCCCTTGCATCCCGAAGCACGCTTGAATGCAGACGAAAAACAGGCTTTCCTGCAGGGTCTGACAGCCACCTTTGGCATGGATGAGTCATTTGAAAAAGAGGATGATGATTAGAGGTTTTATTGTGGTGTGAGTGTGCATGTCAGATTAACTTAACGTCAATTCGGGATAAATCATTTTTAGATCAACTTTCGAATTTTTGTCCCCCTCCCCGCCTCCCCCAAAATCGCCCCAGCGATTTTGGGGGAGGTGCAGGTGGGGGTGGTTGGTATTGCCTGCAAGGTTTTGATCTTATCCCGAACTCACGTTAACTTATCCCCAATTGAATAAAGTTTAAAGAGATTCGTAGAGTCAGTAGGGGCTGGGGATATGTGGATAAAACATCTGTTTTTGCAATTTTGCCCGTACAGGTGGGGGGCAGGGCTGTCATATCCCCTGTATGCGGGGCTGATTTTTTCTGCCGATTGGGGAGAAATTCTGTGGATGAAAAGTGTATGAATACAAGGAAAAGCAGTGTTTCTCAGGGTATTTTTTATATCTGGCGCACTTCCTCCGACTACCCCCATATATAGGGGTCGCTGATCGAGCCGAGAGAGGGATAATTGGAGGATTTATCCCCAATTTTCCACATCAAAATCAACTTATCCACAGTTTTTCCACATTTATCCACAGATAACGTGGAAAAAACAAAAAAAGAACCGCAGGGCAGGATACCCACCTGTGGGGGTGTGTACGGCAGATTTTTACACACCGTACTGTTTTCCCCACAGGTCGAGCGTTTCCTCAACAGTATCCAGATAAGCATCCACGGCTTTCAAGCGTTCGGGCAGGGCTACGCTCGAAAGTCCCAGCCTGCCGCAGGCATTCTGCCAGCCGCTAAGAACGGCTGCGTCGTCCGGCTGAGCGCGGGCGGCGCGCGTCCAGGTGCGCAGCAGCAGCCACAACGCCGCCGCTGGTGAATCTTCGCCGAGCGCGAGGACGGCGCGCTCGTAATACGGCAGGCGGGTGGGGTCAAGGCGGGGAGATTTTTCCTCCCGATTACCAGCGGACTGCAGGGCAAGCCGCCAGTTTTCCAACAGGTTTTGAATCAATTCCAAACTGGCCGGGTCGTCCTGAATCAGGTCGGCCAGGCCGGCGGCCATGCCCGGCCGGCCGGCGGCTTGCGCCCTTTGGGAAAATTGAATTAAAAACCGACGTTCTGTCAGGGGTGTGCCGTACAGGACACTGACGGCGTTGGAGGCGTTTTCGAGTATATCCAGATACTGATGAATTTGTTGAGGGGTAGCCTGGGCCGGCTGAGATTGCAAATCCAGCCAGGATTGACGGGCCTGATCACTGAACAGACGGGCGCGCTGCAGCACATACTCCGGCAGATCGAACTGGGCGCCGGCGCTTGCCTGAGTAAATTCGAACCAGTGCCCAATATCGTGCAGGACAATCGGGTTGGCGCACAAGAAGGAGCCGATCCAGTTATCGGCACGCAGGCGGCGCGGCTGCTGAAAGACGCTCTGCGGCAGATGAGCAATGTCCAGATGAATTTCGTCGGTCAACCGCACAATTTCACGCGGGTAGGGCGGCAGCGTCGAATGGACAAAGATCAGGTCAATATCGGTGGTGCCGCCCAGCAGCGGTTCTTCGCCGAGCAGCGAGCCGGTCAGGTAAATGCAAACCAGACTGCGGTCGCGCCGCGCATAACGCTCGGCGCTTTCGCGGGCCGCTTTGTGCAGGGCTTCCAGAGTGATGCGCATTGGCTTACCTCCTCAGGGAAAAGGTCAATTCGAATGCCCCGATTCGGCTGGTGAATCCAGCGGTAATTCCGGCTGAAAGGGGGAAAGGCGCAATGCCTGCCGGATGCGGTTCTCGATCCATTCGAGGTCTTGTTCATTGCGCACAAAATCCAGCGGGTCGCTTTCGATGACCAGCACCGAAAAGCGCGGATTTGAAGAGAGGAAGAAATCATCATACGCCCGATTGAGTTCGGCAATGTAATCGCGTTCCATGTTG
>NZ_DAOUBL010000174.1:0-6196 GCF_034432615.1 Bellilinea sp.
CGTTCAGCAGCCAGCGGCTGTTGTAGTTGTTGGGGTCAAACAAATTCGGGTCGAAGGACGGCGAAGAAGCCATGGCCAGCACGCGCCCGGTATCGCGTTCCAGCACCACCACTGCGCCGCGAAAGCCCTCGATGGCACGCTGTACCTGCAATTGAAAATCCTTGTTGAAGGTGGTGTAAATGGAGTTGGAAGGGGCCGAATCGCGTTGTGCCAGACGGGTGAGGGTCACACCCTGCGGGTCAACCACATACAACGATGCACCGCGCTGACCGGCCAGATACTGCTCGCCCCACACTTCCAGGCCGGCGCGCCCGACGCGTTCATCGCCGCGGTAACCGCGCCGGCGGTATTCATCCAGTTCTTCAGCCGGGATCGGCTGCACATAGCCGGTTACGTGCGGTGCGGTACTGTCGAAGTAATAGCGGGTGTTGTAGGTGGTCATCACCAGCCCGCCCAGCGATGAAAGCACCTCAAAGCGGCGCTGCACTGCCTGAGCCGAAACATCCGCCACCGGAATGTACCAGTCCGGGGCGGCAAATTCGTACAGCGAGCGGATGTAATCGGTATTCAGACCGGTCAGGTTGGAAAGTTCGACCAGCAGCGTGCCTTCTTTGCCTTCTTCAATTTGACCGGGGATGATTCCCAGTGCCACCGCATCCGACTGGGCCGCCAGGGCGCTGCCTTTGACATCGTAGATATTGCCGCGGCTGGGGATGGTGATGTCCATCACCAGGCGGTTGCCGCCGCGCAGTTCGGGCAGAATCATGCCGTCTTCCCACTGCACCTTCCACTGCCCGTTTTGCAGCGACAGGTTCATCAGCGTATCGCGGCTGATGTTGCCCAGCAGCACGGTTTGATAGGTGACTCGGTAGGCGACCTGGGCTTCCTGCGGGTTTTTGATCAGCGCCTGAGTGATTTCAAACTGAGCCTGCTGCAATGAAAGCGTAACGGCAATTTCCTTCAAACGCCTGGAGAAGTCCTCGTAAGGAATGGCATCGCGCGAGAGCAGGGTCAACTGGTCGTACATGGCCTGGTAGTTTTCATTTTCCCAGGCGTCCAAAAAGGCGCGGGCTGCGTTTTGAACATCCGGTGCGGGGGTCACGTTCAGCACGGGCGGCAGCAAGGTGGGTGTGCCGTTTGTACCGGTTGGTGAAGGGGGGGTGTTGGTTGCCGTGGTACAGGCGGTCAGCAGTACCAGCACAAGCATCAGCAGTGAACGAACTTTCATGAATTTTCTCCGGTAATCCAGCCTGTCTCAGCCGACCGATTCGCCGTCCAACACGGCCTGCCAGATGGGACAGGAGTACTTCAAGTTGTTTTGACACATTTGGGGCACATTGTGCGGGGGGACAAAGTTCACCCGCGCGGCTGTGCGCTGCAAATGACACAGCGGCAGGCCCATCACGCTGGCAAAGCAGCCGCCAAAATCCACCACCGGACGAAAATCGGCGTGCTGAATGGCGTAACCGCCGGCTTTGTCGAACGGGTCGCCGCTTTGAATGTAGTTTTCAATTTCCACATCGCTGTAGGGGCGCATGGTGACTTGAGAAACACATACATCCTGCATCAGCACCGCATTCTGCACATCCATGAGCGCCAGTGCGGTATAGACCTGATGGGTGCGTCCGCGCAGCCGGCGCAGCATGGCGCGTGCCTCTTGTGCATCAGCCGGTTTACCGAGTAAATCGTAGCCGTCGGCAACGGTGGTATCGGCGGCGAGGATGAACACCGGCTCACCGGCGTAGCGCTGGGCAACCGTGCGCGCCTTTTCGCCGGCCAGCCGGCTGACATATTCGCCCGGCGGCTCACCCGGCAGAGGGTCTTCATTGAGGTCGGCAGCGTCGGTTTCAAAGGCCCAGCCCGTCCACGCCAGCATTTGCCGGCGGCGGGGTGAATTGGATGCCAGAATCAAGCGCGGTTGTGTCATTGGCTTTGATTCTAACACAAGAGCGCGCCGGAAAATGAAGCCTTTGCGTTGTGGCGATAAATAAATGGAGGTGCAGGAGGGGGTGATTCCCGTCAGGACGGGTTAATGTCACTGCGAGCGAGCGCAGCGAGCGTGGCAGTCTCCCGCACGGCCTACCATAAGTAAGAGGGGAGATTCCCGTCAGCACTGGTGAGTGTCGCTTCGCTCGGAATGGCATTAACGGCCTCAAACCGTTGCGAGGGGGCCGAAAACCCCAATGGGAGTGGGGAAAGGGTCTGTCCCAAACTGCCGTTTATTCGTACTTCAAGGCGTTGACCGGCACCAGCGTGGCGGCCTGCAGGGAGGGGTACAACCCCGAAATCAACCCGACCAGCGTAGAAAACACCAGCGCAAAAATCGGCAGCCAGACCGGCGTTGCGGCGGCAATTCCCGGCCCAAGTCCGCCATACGGGTTGGACTGCCCGGCGAGGAAGGTGGTTGCCAGAAAGTTGATGGCAAAACTGCCGCCCCAGCCCAACAGCACCCCGCCGATGCCGCCGATCAGCCCGATTCCGGCGGCTTCGCCCAAAAAGATGCTGAGCACATCGCGGTTGGTGGCGCCGATGGCCTTCATCAGGCCGATTTCGCGGGTGCGTTCCAGAATCGCCATGGTCATCGTGTTGGCAATGCCGATGGCGGCTACCAGCAGGGAGATGGCTCCGATGCCGCCAAAGACCATTTGCAGGACGAGGAAGAAACTGTTGATGCCTTCCACAAAGGACTGCGGCGTGGAGGCCTGATAGCCGAGGGCATTAATCTGGTCGGCAATTTCGACCACCTGCGAGGGGTCTTCGGCGCGCACCAGCAGCTGGTTGTAGCCCTCTTTGTTGAAGTTGACCCGCTTACCGCGCACCCATTCTTCCCATTTGAGCATTTCATCCAGCCGCACAAACATGGCGCCGTCCTGTTCGCTGCGCGCTTCTTCCAGCACACCGGCAATCCTCAGCGTGACGGTGCGGGTGATGGGCTGGCCGTCTTCTGTCCATTTGGTAATTTCCAGTTTCACCTGCTGGCCGACAATGTCCTGCGGGGTGGGCGGGGGCAGGGGTTCCTGGCCGGGGCGCTGGCGCGGGTCGTAAAAATTCTTGAGCACCCATGCTCCCACAACCGCCGTGCCGCGTTCCAGCTGGGTGGTGCCGACCTGTGCCTTGAATTCGTACATGGCAAGGTCATCCACATCCACCCCCTGCAGCCACGGCCAGGTTTCCATTCGGCCGTATTTCAGCAAGGCGCCGCCGCTCAAATTCTGACGAACACTGACCAGCGCCACACCCGGTATGGCACGGATTTCTTCGACCGTTTTCGGGGTGAGCAGTTTGACCCCCGGCGGCATGCCGGTCACAGGGTCAACCGCCATTGGCCCCGGCCCGACATTCACCTCGCTCCAGCCGGGAAAAACATCAATCCGTTTCAGGTCGCTGATGCCCCACAGCTGGCTGGTGGCGCTGCGCTGCAGGCCGATGGCCAGCGAAACCAGCAGGATGACCGAGGCAGTGCCGATCACCACGCCGATGGCGGTCAGCGCTACGCGGCCTTTGCGCCTGCCTAAATTGTCGAAAATTAACCTGACCAGATCCAGAAAACGCATGTTGACACCTCCAATTCGGTCATACCGCTAAAAAGTACGCACAGTGGCGCGATCATCCTTTCGGGCGCGGCAGCGGTTCCACCGGCACGGGAATCGGCTGGCCGGGGACACCTTCGGGCGGGATTTGTTCGCCCGGCATGACGGGCGGCGGGGTGGGTTCGGCGCTGTCCAGTCCGATCAGGCCGCGCAAAAAGCGCAGAACCTTCTGCCAGAAAGTTTCTTCGGCGGGCGGCGGCGGTTCTGGCGGAAAGCCGTCGGTTGGAAATTCCGGCGCTGGCATTTCCATCACCTCCACCGTCAGGGTTTGGGTGATGGTGCGCGGCTGGTTGAAGTCATCGGTGTAGTTGATGTTGACTTCGATATTCAGCGGGCCGGGCTGGAAGGGCATGATGTTGGCGTCTAGCGTAAAGTAGCCGCCCGGCTCCAGCGAGCCGACCAGGGTGACGTTGTTGGTAATATCCGCATTCGGGCTGGTAACGCGCATGTTACCCAGCACGGCGGTCTTGCGCCCCAGATTGGTGACCTGCAGCGGCAGCATGGACATCTGATTGGTGTAGAAGATGCCCGGGTCGCGGTAAAAGCCGACTTCCACCTGCGGTAACTGGTAAATCAACAGGGTGATGACCTGATCGTTGATCTGCCGGCTGCCTTTTTCGTCATCGTAAATGAAGGAAAGTTTGAAAGGATAAGCCCCCGGGTTGGCGGTTACATTGACGATCAACTTTTGGGTGGCGCTGATGGTCGTGCCAACCGGCACATCGCCCAGAAAAATCACATTCGAAGCGCCCAGCGGCGCGAAGGTGGAAAGCTCGCTGCCGCCCGGCACGGGGGTGCCCTGCTCGTTGAGCGAGGCGCCGCCGCCCAGCACCATGGTCACCGAGCGGGCGTTGGCGGTACCCAGATTGCGAATGTCCATTTTCAGCTCGAAGATGGCGCCGGGCTGCAGGGGGTCAACATCGGTCTGATAGGCGGTGACCACCAGCTGCGGGCGGCTGATCAGCGTGGGGGTGGCAGTTGGGCGCGCCGGTCCGCCCACCGATGGTTTTTTGAGGTTGATGGTGATCGTCAGGGTTTCGGTGAAGGATGCGCTGCCGTCCAGATTGGTGTAGGAAAGATTGACCGTCAGGGTTGCCACACTTTGCCCGCTGAGCGAAGGATTGGCGATCAGGGATTGAAAGACGTTAACCTTTTCGTTGGGGTCCACTTCATTGAGGGCGCGCACGCCGCCGGTATCCACCGGCAGGAAGTCCGTACCGGTAAAGGTGATCAGCACATTACGCGCAAAATCCTGTCCGCGGTTGACCAGCGTCAGGCGCAGCTCGAATTGCTGGCCGGGAGTGATTTCCTGATCGCCGCTCACGCCGTAGGAATCCAGCACCAGCAGCGGGCGGCCGGCGGCGGTCGGCTGCGGGCGGCGGGCGGTGGTGGTCAGTCCAATCCTACCCACTTCGGTGCTTCCATCCAGAAAGCGCACGGTGGTCACATCCATGTTGCCATCGCCGGCGCTGGCGGGAACGGCCACCGAAACCACAGCGGTGGTGCTTGCCCCGGGGTTGAGGGCGGTGCTGTTCAGGGTAACCGAAGCCGGCCAGCCGTTGAGCGAATCGGGGTCCGGCGCAGTCAGGTTGAGGGCGGCTGAGCCGGTGTTGGTCAGGGTGAGGGTGTACACCACCACCGCGCCGGGTGCGCCGCTTTTGGCGGAAGCATCGGCGGTGACGTTCAGAACCGGGCTTTGGGCGGCCACCGGCAGGGTGAAAACAAGGCTGAAAAAGAGCAAAAGGGTGAGGAGTTTGGTTTTCATTTTGAATCGCTTTCTTCGGATGCGGTTTGAAATGCAAAGGAAGCCGCGGCCTGAAATTCGGCTTCGCTGACCACTTTGCCGTCCAGCAAATAGACCGAATGGGTGGCAAAAGTGTGAATGCGCGGGTCGTGGGTGACGACGATGACGGTTTTCCCGCTGCGGTGCAGGTCGGAAAGCAGCTGCATGATGCCTAAACCGCTGGCGGTATCAAGGTTGCCGGTCGGCTCGTCCGCCAGAATCACCTCGGGCTGGTTGGCCAGGGCGCGGGCAATTGCCACCCGCTGCTGCTGGCCGCCGGAAAGCTCGGTCGGTTTGTGATGCACGCGGTTTTCCAGCCCCACCTGCCGCAGCAGTTCCAGGGCCCGTTTGCGGCGCTGACCGGTCGGGACGCCGGCAAAGCGCAGCGGGAAAGCCACGTTTTCCAGCGCGTTCATCGTCTGGACGAGGTTGAAGGATTGAAAGATGAAGCCCATTTTCTTGCGGCGGTAGACCGCCAGTTCGTTTTCGTCCATTTTGTCGAGGGCAACGCCGTCTATGATGATTTGCCCGGAAGTCGGGCGGTCCAACCCGCCCAGCAGGTACAGCAGGGTGCTCTTGCCCGAACCAGAGGGCCCCATGATGACCGTGAAGGTGTTGCGCGGAATATCCAGCGTGACCCCCGCCAGGGCGTGCACCTTCTGCTTACCCATCAGGTAGGTTTTGCGCAGATCGCGGATTTGAATGAATGCACCGTTGGCTTGCGTCATAACTGCCCGCTTAGAAGAACATGCGGGTGGGGTTCAGCCCGCTCAGCCGGCCGGCAATGTAGCCGGGTAAGGCCTGCAAACACAGCAGCAAGGCC
>NZ_DAOUBL010000175.1:0-1990 GCF_034432615.1 Bellilinea sp.
GGGTTGACGCTCTTGTTGGGCTCTTTGCCGGTCAACTGCCGCACCAGATCCTGCACCATGGGCATGCGGGTGGAACCGCCCACCAGCACCACTTCGTCAATGTCGCTGGCCTTCAGGCCGGCATCGCGCAGGGCGGCCTCGAAGGGGCCGCGGCAGCGTTCCAGCAGGTCTTTGGTCATCTGCTCGAAGCGGGCGCGGGTCAGGCGCAGCTGCAGGTGTTTGGGACCGCTGGCATCGGCAGTGATGTAGGGCAGGTTGATCTCCGTTTCCATCATGGTGGAAAGTTCGATCTTGGCTTTTTCGGCCGCTTCGCGCAACCGTTGCAACGCCTGGCGATCCTGCTTGAGGTCAATGCCGTGTTCTTTCTTGAACTCATCCACGGCCCAGTTGACGATGCGTTGGTCCCAGTCATCGCCACCCAGATGCGTATCGCCGCTGGTGGACTTGACTTCAAAGACACCATCGCCGACTTCCAGAATGGATACATCAAAGGTACCGCCGCCCAGGTCAAAGACGAGAATTTTCTCGTTCTTTTTCTTGTCCAAACCGTAGGCCAGCGCCGAGGCAGTCGGCTCGTTGATGATGCGCAGCACTTCCAGACCGGCGATTTTGCCGGCGTCTTTGGTGGCTTGCCGCTGACTGTCGTTGAAGTAGGCCGGCACGGTAATGACGGCCTGGGTCACCGGCTCACCCAGATAGGCTTCGGCATCGGCTTTCAGTTTAGCCAGAATCATCGCCGAAATTTCCTGCGGGGCGTATTCGCGTCCGGTCAGCGGGATTTTGACGCGGGCATCCCCGGCGGGGCCGCGCACAACCTGATAAGGCACCATCTTGCGTTCTTCTTCCACCTCGTCGTAGCGGCGTCCCATGAAGCGTTTGATGGAGTAAATGGTGTTTTCGGGGTTGATGACCGCCTGCCGTTTGGCGGTTTGACCCACCAGACGTTCGCCGTTCTTGGTGAACGCCACAACCGACGGGCAAAGGCGGGAGCCTTCCGCAGTCGTGATGACGACCGGGTCGCCGCCTTCCATCACGGCTACCACGCTGTTGGTTGTTCCTAAGTCTATACCGATAATTTTCGACATCGGTAAGGTCTCCTTTCTATTACTGATTTGGATTTGAGGCCGCGTCGGTTATTGACTGGCAGATAAAGACGGATTGAAAAACAGGATGAAGATAAGTGCAAAACTTGCCAGACAATACCCTGCGACCGATAGTAAGCATACTCTCTCTGTGCATGAAAAACATTAACGCTCTATAGGAATTCTGTTAACGGGTATGGCGGGCCTGGGGAAGCACCCTCCCGTCTCGCCCAAAATCACAATGCGATTTTGGGGGAGGCGCAGGAACGAGCCGTGCAGGAGATTGACCGACACGCTTGCAAGGTCATTAAACCAGCGACGTCATCCCAAGCGCAGTGGCACAAACAAGAATTAATGTTACTCCGAACGAAGTGACACTCACCAGTGCTGGCGGGAGTCTCCCGCTACCCCACCAAGACGGAGATTGCCACGCTCGCTATCGCTCGCTCGCAATGACAACCGATTGTTAACGTCACTCCGAGCGCAGCGAGGAGTCTCCTACAACACCTGCAAATTCCCCCAGTGGGAGATTGCCGCGCTCGCTTAAAAGGACATAAATAACGCGAGGTCGGAATATGCGCACACTACACCCTTCCGGCCTCCCCAAAAACCACTGTGCGGTTTGGGGGTGGTGTGAAGCCGAGTCGGAGATTGACCGACACGCTCGCAAGGACGGTTCCCCAAAGGTTGTTGGAACGGCCTGGCTTGCCCTGCTTTTGATGTAGAACGCTTTGGAAGTAAAAATGTTCGGAAATACCCGCTAACCGGATATAATAAAAACAGGCAATCCAACGTGATCTCGGGATAAAATCAAAACGTGGCATACAGTGAGCATCACCCCCACCTGCACCTCCCCCAAAATCGCCCCTGCGATTTTGGGGGAGGCGGGAGGGGGACGAAAATTCGAA
>NZ_DAOUBL010000176.1:0-18262 GCF_034432615.1 Bellilinea sp.
TCAATATTGACGCGACACACCACCGGAAGCAAGCGGGCACAAATCGCCCCATGCGGCGCTTCAAACAATCCACCCAGCGGTGCAGCAAATCCATGCACAGCTCCCAATCCCGCATTGGCAAGCGCTAAACCACCCATTAAACTCCCAAAAGCCATCTCCTCCCTCGCCGGGAGATCATTCCCGTGATGATATGCTTTTCGCAACGAACGAGCAATTTTTCGAATCCCCGTCTCACAAAACAAGTCGGTAAAAGCATTTGCCCTGTTCGATACATACGGTTCAATCACCTGAGTGAGAGCATCCATACCGGTGGTGGCAGTGACTGCAGGGGATAGTCCCATCGTGAGGATCGGATCAACCAATGCCAGGGCAGGCAGCATCTTGGGGCTGCGCAGGCTGACTTTGATTCCATGCTGAGGAAGGGAAATCACTGCATTACGGGTAACTTCACTGCCGGTACCGGCGGTTGTTGGAACAGCGACAACCGGCAACGGATTCACCTGCAAAGCTTTCCCCCGGCCCACAACTTCAAGATAATCCAATGGATCACCCGGGTTAACAGCCAGTGCAGCAACCGCTTTGGCGCAATCCATCACACTCCCGCCGCCGGTGGCAATCACCAGATCAGGCTGATACTTTTTAACCCGGTTAACCAATTCAAGAATTTGATCCAGTTTCGGTTCGCCATGAATAACCGTTGTCTGATACTGGATGCCGGCACTGATTAATCCCTTTTCCAACCCTTCATGAAACGCTCGCCGATGGATGGTAATCCAAAACGCCCGCTTGCCCATCCCAGCCACTAATTGACCAAGTTGATTGGCCGAACCGCTTCCAAAAATAATGCGCTGAGCGGTTTGGAAATCAAAGGATAAATTCTCGGCTACCACGCTTCCTCCTCAGGAAATAAATTGATGTACCGAACCCCCTGGCGAGGTTCTGCCATCATTTCCGCCACCGATTCCCGCCACTTTAAGTAATGTGCCGTCTTGCGGTGTTTTTCTTGATCGGCCTCACCTCGATAGACTTCAATCAGCGTAAAGCGATTGGGGTCTTCTTTGTTCTGCAAGAAATCAAAACGAGCGATACCCTCTTCATGAATGCTGTTTCTGGCATTTTCCAAAGTGGCTTCAATGAAAACCTCTCGAAATTCCGGCTTTACATGAATATGAACAAGCACAATGTGCATGGCAACCCTCCATAAAAATGGTAAGATAATTCTAAGCAAATTATACTCATGCCTGCATGGAGTCTGTCCTTTTCCGGTTCTAAACTTCCATTGGAATAATATGCCTTTGAATAATGATGAGATTTTCCTTCTCCATATGGATAATCACCTGTTGGTAGTCAACAAACCAGCCGGATTGCGAACCATCCCTGATGGTTATCAAAAGGATTTACCGGATTTGCATCATGTTTTGATGGAGCGTTATGGAAGATTATGGGTAGTTCACCGCCTGGATCGTCAAACCAGCGGCGCAGTATTTTTTGCCCGAGACGCCAATACTCACCGTCTTTTAAGCCTGCAATTTCAAAATCGCCAAATTAAGAAGGTTTATCATTTACTGGCAATCGGGTCTCCAGCAACTGCCCCCTTCGAAATCAATTACCCTTTACGAGTAGATGGAGATCGTTCTCACAGAACAGTGATTGATTTCCGCCACGGTAAACCGGCCATTACTCATATCCATTGGATTCAATCATTGATGAATGGCATTTTACTCATTGAAGCGCAGCCCCTCACCGGCTATACCCACCAGATTCGCGCCCATCTCTCTGCCGTCGGTTGCTGGCTGCTGCACGATAACCTTTACTTTCCCTGGAATCGTCCCCCTGACTCTTCGGATGCGCATCCATCCTTACCCGAAGAATATCAGCGCAAGTCTCTCGTTCTGCCGATCCGTCGCCTTGCCTTGCATTGCTGGAGGATGGAATTTCTCCATCCAATTTCTCTGCGTCCTTTTGCAATTACCGCACCCTATCCCGATGATTTCAATGAAACCGTCAACTTCTTAAAAGAAGAGGACGGGGATTAATCCCCGTCCTCTTCTTCGCCTTATCAGACCTAAATGGGTTTATCTACATCGGGAACTGGCCGCTTACTCTGGAAAATCGCCCAAACAAAGCCGGCAAACAGGATCAGCACCACGACAATTCCAACAAAGGAATTCAGCTGAAAGTTTACGATGATCGGTGCAGCCAGCAGAGAAACCAGATTGACCACTTTAATCATTGGGTTGAGGGCCGGGCCGGCAGTGTCTTTCAGGGGGTCGCCAACTGTATCACCAACCACCCCGGCTTTATGACGTTCTGATCCTTTGCCGGTATTCATCTCCAAATTACGTGGTTCATCTTCAATGGCCTTTTTGGCGTTATCCCATGCACCGCCGGAATTGGCCATAAACACGGCCAGCAGTTGACCACTTAAAATAACCCCAGCCAGATAACCACCCAAGGCTTCAACCTGCAATACCAGCCCAACCAGCAGCGGCATGGTGATTGAGATAACCGCCAGCGGAATCAATTCCTTTTGAGCCGACCGAGTTGAAATGGACACCACCCTGGCATAATCCGGTTTGACAGTCCCTTCCATGATCCCCGGTACGCGGAATTGTTTACGCACCTCTTCTACAATCTCGCTGGCAGCCCGTGACACGGCACGGATGGAAAGAGAACTGAATAGCCATGGCAAAGCACCCCCCAACAGAAATCCAATGAATACGGTGGTATCAGAGATGCGGATGGCTTCCATCACACCGCTTTTTGCACGGTTCACATCGGTAATGTAAGAAGCAAACAGACTCACTGCCGCAATTACAGCCGAGGCAATTGCTATACCTTTGGTAATTGCTTTGGTAGTGTTGCCAACCGCATCCAGATCGGCCATAATCTGCCGGGCTTTAAGTGTTTCGGGATCATCCAAATCATGCCAGGCCATTTCAGCAATACCGTTGGCATTATCGGAGATCGGGCCGTAAGAATCCATTGCCACATTATTACCGGTATGGCTGAGCATCCCAATACCAATCATCGCAACAGCATAAAGCACAAAATTGGCTCCATCAGCCTGATAGATTAACTTAGCCAGTGTAAATGAAATGGCAATCACTACCAGCGCCCACACACTCGATTCCATTCCAACCGAAAGACCGGAGAGAATGGTTGTTGCTGGACCGGTACGGGTAGATTTAACGATTTCTTGCACTGGTGCTTTGCGGGTTGCGGTAAAGTAGGACGTAAGCGGATTGAATGCAACCGCCAACCCAACCCCAATCGTTGTTAACAAACCAAGACGCCAGTCTCCGGCATATAAAATCGCCAGCAAAAAGGAAAATATCACCGTATTGACGCTGGAAACTTCATAAGAGCGGAACATTGCCTCTTCAGCGTCGTGTGCCCGCAGGAATTTGATCGGGAATCGCTCCCAAATCGGAACGGTGAAAGTGCCGATAATTGAGCTGATCACGCCAATTGCCCGGATGACCAGTGGATACACAATATAGTGAATTTGTCCGGTTGCCTGATAGAGCACCAACCCCAAAATCAAAGCAGAGACAATTGTGACTTCATAACTCTCAAAAATGTCTGCCGCCATACCGGCGCAGTCACCCACGTTATCTCCAACCAGATCGGCCACGACAGCAGCATTGCGGGGATCATCTTCAGGAATATCTTTTTCGACTTTACCCACCAGGTCCGCTCCGACATCAGCCGCTTTGGTGTAAATACCACCGCCAACCCGCATGAAGAGAGCCAGCAGGGTACCGCCAAAACCAAAGCCGAGTAAAGCGTCTGGTGCTGCCCGCCCAAAGATGATAAAGATCAAAGTGCCCCCCATCAACCCTAAACCATCGGTTAACATGCCGGTGATTGTGCCTGCATAATAGGCAATGGACAATGACTCATTGAAGGACCGTCGTGCAGCAGAGGCAGCCCGTACACTGGCCTGAATCGCCATACGCATTCCCAGTTGCCCAACGATGAGAGAAAAGGAAGCCCCCATAATGAACGCAATCGTTCTTCCAAAAGCCACAATTAGTGTGACATTGGTGGCTCCCAGATGGCCAAACTCTTCTTGGGCTTCAAGGCTTGGTTCAACAACCGCCACACTCAGGAACAAGGCAATGGTTAATAAAGCAATTGCAGGCAGAATGGTCTTCAGCTGTCTTTGAAGGTAACCATCCGCGCCTTGTCGAATGGCCTCCCAAACTTCTTGCATCTTTTCAGTGCCTTTATCCTTTTGTAAAACGTTGTTACGCAGCAACCAGGCATATAACAGGCTAAGCAGCGCAACAACCAGAACGCTGAGCACGGCTATCTGCTCGAATGGTGTCTGCAGACCGTGCCTGGAAAGACCTAAAATATCCATATTGCCTCCAGGTTAGTAAGGGGATTTGGGGTGATTAACCCATGAATGCGTCTGAATTGCATCGAGACGCACTAAATCATTGTATAACAACCAAAATAAATGTCAATCAAAATTAATCATCCGTTTTCAGGACAAACATTAGGTTTTTTTGAAAAATTTTGTATTTTCCTCGGGCTTTTTTGGATTAATGTTTCATTAGAATTTCAAAAACCTATTGAATTTCTTTTCAGTTTGTTATATAGTGTTATGCGGCTGTTTATTGCCACATTCATGGAAACCACCAACTGCGGCGGGCGGGGTAAATTTAACCGCTCGTTTGTTTGTCAGGGTGACAAAGAGTAAAGAATCCAGCAGTTTGATCTGCTGCCCACAGCACCAGGCAATACAAGGTATTGATTTTCCTTAAAAAAGAGTGTATTCTGAATAAATAGAATACACGAGCAGGCAAAATGCTGGATAAAAAGGCAAAATTAGAACGAATACTGAGATACTTTTCTCAAAAAAGGAAGTTTGTGAAACGTATGGACAATCCGCTGATTAATGTTGTTGACGAAGAAGAAGACGAATATCCAGCCATTGCTCGCTTAATTGAGTTAGGCCGGCAAAAGTCCTACGTCACGATTGACGACATTCTTCACTTCTTCCCGGAAGCCGAGCAAGATGTCGAGCAACTGGAGGAGGCTTTTGCTGCCTTAATGAGCGCGGGCATTCCTTACATCGAAGATGAATCGCTAATCCCCGAACCTGCGGAAGATGAACTGGCATTGGATGAGGAGATCGAAGAACCGGAAGAAGCCGCGAGCGAAATCATCTTTGATGATCTTCAAAACATTGATACCGACGATACAATTGGTCTGTATCTGAAAGAGGTCAGCCGTGTCCCATTGCTGACCGCAGAAGAAGAAGTCGAACTGGCTCAGCGCATCGAACGAGGCCGACTGGCCCGTGAGGAACTGGCGCGGGGCAATGTCGGCAACCGCCGCCGCCACGAATTGCGCAAGTTAATCGAAGACGGCTGGGCAGCCCGCGAACATCTGATCACCGCCAATTCCCGCCTCGTCATCAGCGTCGCCAAAAAATACATGGGACGTGGTGTACCTTTTCTTGACCTGATTCAGGAAGGTAACATCGGCTTAATCCGCGCAACCAAAAAATTTGACTATCGCCGGGGTCACAAATTCAGCACTTATGCTACCTGGTGGATTCGTCAGGCGGTTACGCGTGCCATTGCCGATCAGGGACGCACCATTCGTGTGCCGGTTCACATGGGTGACCAAATCAACAAATTGTTGCGTATCCAACATCAACTCACTCAGCGTCTTGGCAGAGAACCCTCCGTGGACGAACTGGCCATCGCCCTGGATGTACCGCCAAAGAAAGTAGAAAACATGATTCAGGTGGCGCGCCGCCCCCTTTCTTTGGAAACCCCGACCGACGATGAGGAAGATTCTGTCCTGGGAGATTTCATTGAAGATGATGAAGCACCGCCGCCGGATGATACCGCCACCTACAACTTGTTACGCGAACATCTGGAGGAGGTGCTCAACACTCTCCCACCCCGCGAAGTGCGTATTCTGCAACTCCGCTATGGCTTACTGGATGGACAGGCTTACACCCTGGAAGAGGTTGGCAGAAAAATGGGTGTCACCCGTGAACGGGTCAGACAAATCGAAGCTCAGGCACTCAGCCGCTTGCGCCATCCCACCATTCGACGCAAGTTGCGCGATTATCTGGGCGAATAAAGAATTACCGGCAAGTACAACTGGAAACCGCTGCGGAAATGCCGAGCGGTTTCTTTTATTCCACCTCGTCTTTCAAATGACTTGCATAATCCTAAAACTTGGGGCATACTAACCATTGGGAGGTGGTTTATGGCTAAAATACCTTTACGAGCTTATAACCGTGAAATTGAGGCAATGATCGACCGCGGTGAATCAAACACTGCCATTGCTCATTGTCGTCACATTCTCAAATATTATCCTAAACACATAGACACCTACCGCCTTCTAGGAAAAGCCTATCTTGAGTCGCAGCGCTATGCCGAAGCAGCCGATGTGCTTCAACGAATTCTCTCTGCGGTGCCGGATGACTTCATTTCACAAATCGGGATGAGCATCATCCGCGAGGATGAAGGCAATCTGGATGCTGCGATCTGGCACATGGAAAAAGCCTTTGAAGCCCAACCCTCCAACACAGCCGTTCAGGACGAACTCCGCCGTTTGTACGGACGGCGAGATGGGGTTGAACCTCCCAAAATCCGATTGACCCGCGGCGCCTTGGTGCGCATGTATGCCCGCGGCGAATTGTACCAGCAGGCCATTGCCGAAATCCGTGCTGCGTTAGCGGAAGACCCGTTGCGGGTAGATCTGGAAGTCATTCTTGCGCGCATGTATTTTCTTTCCGGCCAAACCGTTGCAGCCATCGAGGTTTGCAGCCGTCTGATCTCCAAACTTCCCTATTGTTTTGAAGCCAATCGCATTCTGGCAGAAACACTTCTCCAAACCTCACGGGCGGAAGATGCAAAAATCTATCAGCAACGTGTATTTGCAATGGATCCTTATCTGGCGTACCTTCCTCCCAATGCGATCAGCAGCATTGAAGTACCCGACAATGCGGTTACTCTGGATCGATTAGAGATTGAAAACATCGAGGAAGAAACCACCTCGCCAGAGTGGGCTCTAACAGCCGGCGTAGAATTTAAAACCGAATCCGAAGAGCCATTACCGGATTGGTTTTCCGAAATCAAACCGGCTGAAGCAGCACAAGACTCGATTACCTCTTCCCCCCTTACCTCTGAAGCAACAACCCAGGTTGAAGAGCAATCGCCTGAATCATCTGCTCCGATCATTACTGATCAGCCTGAAGAAGAAACCATCCCCGAGTGGATGCGAGAAGCCGGCTGGACACCCGCCGATAAGGTAGATGAAACCGTTGAGGCTGGTTTTAATCTGCCCGAAGAAGGTCTGGAGATGGGAGAGATTCCAGAATGGCTGCAAGAGATTGCCCCAGAAGAATCCCTTTCGGAGGAGCAGCCAGCGGATGAAGAAGAAAATGATTGGCTGGAGAAAATTCTTCCCTCTGAAGAAACAAAATTGAGCGAAGGAACTCCTTTAACACCCTTCACCGACGAAATCCAACTTTCCGAAGAACAGTCTACTGCCAAGGAAATTGAACAAACCGAAATTGATGAATCGGCAATTTCTTTCTCAACCTCCACCACGGATAAAGAAGAAGTTGGAATTGCTGCAACCTTTGAAGATGAACCTGAGTGGCTCAAAGATTTAACCACCCTTGAAGAAGAACAACTTCCTGCTGAATCCGAACCTTTCCCGGCAGAAATTCCATCCTTCGGTGAAACCGAGTTGGAAACATCAGCCGAAGAAGAGTTAACTTCGCCAACTGCTCCTGAGCCTGGCACATCACAAACTTTGCCAGACCTTGAAGATTTGGATGCCACCATGGCGTGGCTGGAGAGTTTAGCAGCCCGGCAGGGAGCCGATGAATCTACACTGCTGACTTCACCCGAGGAACGGCAGGATACCCCGCCCGAATGGATTCAATCTCTGGTTGAAGAATCAACCACCGAAGATCGTTCGGAAATCGAAGAGATGTCCATGCCAGTCATCCAGCCCGAAACTCCGCCATCAGAGATGCCAAAGGAAGAAGAGGTAGAACAGTTTGGTCAAGATTCTGCATCTGAATTGATTCAAATTGAACAGGTTGAACCATTGGAAACAGCAGAATTTCAGCAATCCGAAACACCCCAGACCGAAGAGCCTTTACCCGACTGGCTAATGACATCTTTACAGGAAGACGAAACCGCCGCTGAAACATTTGAAGAGGCAGAGGAATTCGCTTTCCCTAAAGAAGTTGGCGAAGAAGCTGTTGCCAAACCTCCCTTCCCGACCAGCCCATCGGAGGAATTGGAGGATGAAGATTCAACTTTTGCATGGCTGGAAAGTCTGGCTGCCAGACAAGGTGCCGCTGAAGAAACCCTGTTGACAAAACCTGAAGACCGTCAGGAAGAGCTGCCGGAATGGGTGAAAGAAGAATTGCAATCCGAAGAAAATATTAACACGATTGCAGATAATGAGACGGTTGCGGAAGTGGAAATCACTCAGCCGGGTGTGGAATTTTTTGAGCAACAACCAGAAACCATTGAAGATACCCAACCCGTTTACCACAAAGCAGCTGCTCCTCCGGCAGTTGAAGAGGAAGTTGAAGCTTTAGGTACTTCACGGGAAGAAACGCCCTCTATCGAAGCAGAAACACCGACCTGGCTGAAAGGATTAGAGGAACAGGAACCTGAAACAGAACAGGAAGCGATGCCTTCAGATTGGGTACCGGAGTTTGAATTACCCACCGCTGAAGTACCCTCTCTCGAAATTGAGGAGCCCCAGCCACCGGCTGCAACCATTGAAGCCGGAAGCCATGCTGAACTTTTGACGATTGCCCAATCAGCGCTTCAATCTCACAATCTGGAAAAAGCGTTGCAGGCTTACAATCAATTGATAAAAGATGGGCAATATCTGGAAGAAACAATTCATGATTTGCGGGATGCACTTTACCGTTACCCCATTGACATCACTATCTGGCAAACTTTGGGCGATGCTTACTTACGCAGCAACCGCTTGCAGGAAGCGTTAGAAGCTTATACCAAAGCAGAAGAACTGCTGCGATAAGAATTTATCCCATTTTGGAGGACATTGTGGAACGCACTTTCGTACTTGCCAAACCCGATGCTGTACAGAGAGGTCTAATTGGAGAAATTATCAAGCGCCTTGAACAGCGTGGGTTAAAACTGGTCGCTGCCAAATTCTTACAGGTATCCACCGAACTGGCTGAACAGCATTATGCCGTACACAAAGGTAAATCTTTTTACGAAGGTCTGATACGGTACATTTGCTCCGCACCGGTTATGGCAATGGTATGGGAAGGCCCGCAGGCGGTAGCCGCAGTACGTCAAACCATGGGAGCCACCCGCCCAACAGAAGCAGCCCCCGGCACCATCCGCCATGATTTTGGTCTGGAAGTCGGGCGCAACCTGACCCATGCTTCAGACAGTGTCGAAAACGCCATTGCAGAGATCAACTTATGGTTCAAACCAGAAGAAATTGTGCAATGGAATCAAAGCAATGGAGACTGGATCTTCGGCAATAACTGAGAGGGAAAAACGGCTTCGAGTAATGGTATAATTCAAATAATCAAGCGATGAGGCTCGCTGGGTTCTGACCAAACCGCCGGAAGGCTGATAGCCTCTGATGATAAACCGCTTATCATCAGAGGTTTTTATTTTGAGGATAAAATGAATACGATTGAAGAAACGCTTGACAATTTGAATTTGAATGAATCGCAAAAAAGGTACCTGACCTCCTCTTTTGTTACCATTGAGAAACTGCTTCGCCATATATTAAATTTATTGCAAAACGAACCACAACCTGGTATCTTTTATCAACCTGTCAACGACGTTCCAGAAGAGACTACTGTTTATATTCAAAAACAGGTGTTGGAACTTTTGAATCGCCTTCATATGTTAAAGGTGCAGTTTAACCTTCAGGCAGTGGAGGAAAAAAACAGTCGAATTTTGGCTTCAGAACTGAGTTTATGTTGGGCCAGTCTGCTGGATACTCGCCCTAAAATATTATCCGGTTATGGCCCATTGACCGAAAATACAGCAAGCAAATTAGAAATGGAGATTAATGCGCTTACCCTATTAACTACCGCGCTCATCCATTCTATCAACAAGCCGAACTCATCCGCCTGAAAATCAACTATAAAAATGCTAACCTTCTACTGTCCCAACTGCTGGCAAATCATTAATGAGAATGAAAAAACCTGCCCTCATTGCGGTTATGAGCTGGAGTCATTTTCTCGCCAGGATTATAAAGATAAGTTGCTTGCTGCCCTACACCATACCATCCCAGAACGACGGATGATAGCGGCGCAAATTTTGGGTAATCTTAAAATTCAACAGGCTGTGCCGGAATTCAAAAAGATTCTTGAAGAGGAAAGAGAAAATTATTATTTACTGCGGGCAATCTTAATTGCACTGGCAAAAATTGATCATCCCGAACGAATAGAAATTATAAAAAAAGCGGCCCATCATCCATCTGGACTGGTGAGCTCTTTTGCAAAAATGATGCTTGAAAAAATAAATCACAATGAAGGTATTGATGATTGGGATCATTTTACCGGCTAACAACCCGATCGGATTACCTGAAACCGGCCTGCAAAAATTGTCATTTTGCTTGACGCTTTGGGAACTCTATGATAATATTGGCGCGTTCGTGGGGGCGTGGTGTAGTGGTTAACATGCGGCCCTGTCAAGGCCGAGACCGCGGGTTCGAATCCCGTCGCTCCCGCCACGAATACTTTGAAAAGGCCGCCCAGCGGCTTTTTTTTATTACTCCTTCCTGATTCTTATGATCAGGAAGTTAAATTTCCGAAAGGAGAAATGACTTTATGGCCAGCAATTTATCATTGAAATATCAACCAGCACGCACTCGTGCCATGCAATTTATTCTCTTGTTCGGTTTAGTGAGTGCTTTGGGGGATATTACATACGAAACCGGCCGCGGAGTCAGCGGGGCGTATCTGGCTTTTTTAGGTGCCAGCGCAACGGCAATTGGTTTGGTTTCCG
Organism: Bellilinea sp.; assembly: GCF_034432615.1. Lineage (GTDB taxonomy): Bacteria > Chloroflexota > Anaerolineae > Anaerolineales > Anaerolineaceae > Bellilinea. The sequence continues at coordinate 11,010 of NZ_DAOUBL010000176.1, forward strand.
GTTTGGGAGAATTTTTAGGATACGCATTGCGGTTGGTTTCCGGCTATCTTGCCTCCCGTACACGGGCATATTGGGTTGCCACCTTTTTAGGCTATGGATTGTTGCTCAGCATTCCTTTACTGGCCTACACCAATCGTTGGGAAATTGCTGCGGTTTTTCTGATATTAGAACGGATTGGTAAAGCTGTCCGATCGCCGGCAAAGGACACTATGCTTTCTCATGCCAGTTATCAAGTGGGACGCGGGTGGGGTTTTGGAATTCATGAGGCACTCGATCAGGTTGGCGCTTTCATCGGTCCTTTGATTTTTGCGGTGGTATTCGCCCAACGCCAGAGCTATCGGGATGGATTCAGCATTCTGTGGATTCCCGCCTTACTCACATTACTGGCATTGTTGCTGGCCAGGTTACGTGTTCCCAATCCAGAAGAATTGGAAAAAAGTTCTTCCTCTGAGGTTACTACCAATTCGAATAAATCCGCCCCTTTGCCTCGCGTTTTCTGGTTTTATTCCGCATTCACCTTCCTGAGTGTGGCAGGTTTTGCAAATTTTCAAATTATCTCTTACCACTGGGTAACCCAAAAAATTGTTCCTGCCGCTCAAATTGCGGTATTTTATGCTGTTGCCATGGGTGTTGATGCCCTGGCAGCGTTGATCATTGGTAAAACCTACGATAAGATTGGGTTGACTTCGCTGATGATTGTGCCGTTGATCTCGCTGCCGCTGCCATTTCTCGCTTTTTCTAACCAGTATAGCATTGCTATCATCGCCGCTGTTTTATGGGGCATCATCATGGCTGTTCATGAAACAATCATGCGCGCTGCCATCGCCGATATTGTGCCGGGCGAAAAACGAGCCTTCGCCTATGGCATCTTCAATACCCTTTATGGTGCTGCCTGGTTTGTCAGCGGAGCTTTATTGGGACTTTTATATGACCAAAGCAGAACTGGTCTCTTTATTGCGGTTGTGATCCTTGAAATCCTTGCTCTGCTTACCTTCCCTTTCATTACAAAACAACGAAATCAGCCGATTCAATCGGCATAGTATGTAAAAACATTAAAACAGGAACGCTCTCGATTTTCCATATTCGAGAGCGTTCTTGGGTTTTAAGATAGGCTTATTTTAGAAGAAAACTTTTGCAACTTTGAGCGCTTTTTGCTTCCAGGGCACCCGGTGAGTAACCCCTGCTTCTCCCTCTTTGAAAGTGTCTTTATTTGCTAAATACCAGCGGTAATTCCGCAACAAAGCTTCCTTATTGGAATATTTTGGATTGAAACCCAATATTTTTTGAGCCTTATCAATCGAAACAAAAGAATCTTTTGAGGCGGTCTCATATATCCAGGGATACAAAGGGGATAGCTTCAAAACTTCCAATACCTTCAATGCCAGCACCACTGGCCCAGCCGGGAAGGGAATGATCCGTTTGCCATATCCGGCTTCATCCAGAACCGCCTGATAATCTTCTTTCATGGTTGTAAATTCGGCTGCACCGATGTTAAAAGTGTCGTTTACCCGTTCTTCTTCCAGAGTCATACAAGCATAAATTGCGTCACACAGGTCTTCAACGTCCAGCAACTGGTAACGGTTATTCCCCGAACCAATCATGGGAAAATTTTTACCCTCACTTGCCCATTCATAGAATATGGCAAACACTCCCAGGCGTTCCGGGCCGATGAAGGACTTGGGACGTAAAATCGGTACACACATCCCTTTTTGACGAAATTCCAGACAGATTTCCTCAGCCTGAATTTTTGCCTTGCCATAAGGTCCTACCCCCACTAAAGGATCGGTTTCATATAAAGGATGATGATCCGGCACCCCATAAACCGCGGTGCTGGATATGTGAATAAAGCGTTTTACCCCAAATTTCTGCGCTTGTTGCAATACAATCCGGGTACCTTCCACATCTGTTGAATAGATTTCTTCTGGGGTGTAAAGCGGTAAGGCTGCTGCGGTATGGATGACAACATCCGCACCTTCCATGCTTTTACGCACATCCTCCGGACGGCGAATATCCCCTTGCAGGAATTTGATCTGATCTCTTTCGGGATAGGTAAAATCCACTAAATCAATTCCGGAAATATCCGTGTATCCCCTGTTCAAAAGATAACGCACCAGATTAATACTCAAAAACCCGCTGATTCCGGTGATGTAGATTTTCATCCATTGCTCCTTATTCGCATCCAAATATTATAGCCTGCATTTTACCAGAAATTCCCAACTCGCTCTTCCGCCGATAATGCAGAAATTTCACCATTTGAGTTACAAATGTAATTTTTTGAGTTGACGAATCTCACTTGAAGAAATCAGATTGTGGGATAAAATAACATTCAAATTATCGAATATATTTTAATACTTTCAATAAGAGCTCGATTTTTCTGAATTGCGTTCCGATCTCACCACATCCTCGGTCAGCAATAAATCGGCTCAACTTTTTTTCAAGACTTCGTCTCGGAGGTTTGAATGGACACAGCATTCTGGATTGTAGGCGGACTGGCAGTTCTTTCTTTGATCAGTGGAATGCTTGGATTGGGTGTTGCATTTGCAGCCCTACCGTATTTTTCCTTTTTTATGAGCGACATTGTCCATCAGGTTCAACCATTAACACTCCTGTTAAATGGGTTGACCGCGCTCTTCTCTGCCTTTGGTTTTGCTCGCAGTGGTCTGATTGACTGGCGCAAAGCCATCATTTTAGGCGCAGTTACCACCGTATCTGCGCCATTGGGTTCTCTCCTTGCCCAGTATATTCAGCAAACCGCAATATTGATATTGTATTTTGCAGCCGTTATTTTCCTGGCTTTCAACCTGTTCCGGCCCATTCAAAAACGCACAGAAGGTGACCAGAACTTCAAACTGGCAGTGATACTTGCCATCCCGATTTCTGTACTTGCTGGCTTTCTTGGTGTAGGGCCTGGGTTTCTGCTTCTTCCAACTTTGATCCTTGTCGGATTTGAACCGAAGAAAGCCGCCGGAATCAATGCTTTTGCTGTCACACCGCCTTCTTTTTCAGCACTCATTCCTCATCTTAAAACCGCCATCTGGGACCCAACCCTCACGGTTGTTCTCCTGGTTGTTGGTGCAGGAATGTCGTTTGTTGGTGCGCGAATCACCAGCACATTTGTGCCGAATGCCCGCCTCAAACGGATGTTCGGGAGTCTGATTGTCGTGATGACTGCGTATAAATTATTTACTCTCTTTGTCCATTAAGTGAAGCAGTACGAATCCGGTTTAGGGAAAATCATCCGGCAAGGAAACGCTAAACCCATTTTCGCTTCCGCACGAATTTCAATATTAAAAGAGGCTGTTTTCTTGCAGAGAATCAGCCTCTTCAGGTATTCTATCCAATGAACTTACTTTCCTCTCAAGACACAGGAGGAAATACCTGGCAATCATCCAAAAGCATCTTTCACTGGTTGGCTGTGTGTTGATTGGTGCGATAGGTAATCAATGCCGAGATCAACACAATAAACAAGTAAATACTGAGCAGGAGAGTGGCAATCGCTGCCCCATTCACATGGCTTTTCATCAAAATCCAGGAAATTAAAGCCCCGGCAGCCGGCACCGCAACGCACGTTACGGTCAGAACCTTCTTCTGCACTCGTCTCAGCAACCAGCATGCGACACAACCCAATGCCCACAAAGCCACAATCACATAGAACATGGCGCTCTCCCTTCGGTACTGATCTCAAAGACTAACCTGATTTGAGAATTATTGTCAAGTTTATTTGATGAAAAGTACCATATATATTATACAAAAATTACGAATGCCTGAATAGTACCCAATTTCTCAAAGTGGGTATCGGGTTTTGCCTGAAATGAGATAAAAAAACAGGGTGCTTCAGAAAAACTTGAAGCACCCCGCTCTACCCGAAGATCTAAACTACACTGGTTTCGCGTATATCAATGACCCGTTCAACAATTGGAGTTACCGCTTTTTTCAGGTCCTCCAGAGTTACCCCCTTCACCTTGATGGTCACAGTCTGTGTTTCAGCCCGTTCACCAAGCATTGTGCCCAAACCAACGATATTTCCACCCAATTTATAAATCACTCCAGATAGTTCGTGAAGTTTTCCGGGTTGATCCAACAGTTCCACCGTCAAACGAACACCCGCCTTTCGCGCCCCCAGCATCTCCAGCAAAATATTAAACAAATCCGTTTCGGTAATAATCCCTACCAGACTCTCGCCGCGCACAACCGGAAGACCGCCAATCTTATGATCCGCCATGATCCGCGCTGCCTCTTCGATGGGACAATCCTCCTGCGTTGTGATCACATTCTTTGTCATCACTCGCTCAACAGTAATCTTGCTGAGAAGGTAATTGATTTCCCAAACACTCAAAGTGGTAGCTTCCGAAGGGGAAGCGTTCATAAGGTCACTATTGGTAACAATCCCAATCAATTTTCCACGCCTATCTACCACCGGATAGCGCCGCACTTTATCTTTGCGCATGCGCGCCAGTGCATCCTGAACCGGCACATCCGGTTCAATAGTCAATACAGGGGTTGACATTCGCTCGCCGACTAACATTGGGCATCATCTCCTTCGTGATTAGAATTCTATAATCCTATTCTATCAAATGCTGAGACAAGATGAGAGTTTTACAGGTAAATCATTTCTTCGGGATGATCTTCTACGCTACAGCCCCCGTAATACATCACAGTTCTGCACCGCAGTATTTACAAAAGCGGGCATCTCGGTCGTGCCCATAATGGTCACAGTTCGGGCAAACCCGGTTCAATCTCAAGCGGCGAGATTTTTCCTTCCCTAATTCAATCGTCACAATTCCCGAAGGCACCGCTATCAAACCATAACCGAGGATCATCAAAAACGCTGCCAGTGTTTGTCCCGGCGGTGTTAAGGGGGTAATATCTCCATAACCTACGGTAGTCACCGTTACAATGGCCCAGTAAACACTTCGGGGGATGCTGGTATACCCTGCCTCAGGCCCTTCAATCAGATATATCAACGATCCAACAATCAGCACAATCGTCAATACCGTTGTGAGGAATACCAAAATCCTCCGCCAGCTGGATTGAAATGCGTTTCGCAGCACCTCTAATTCTTCTACGTATTCCATCAATTTCAAAATTCTAAAGATACGAATCACTCGTAAAATCCGAATTACGATCAGAAAACGACTTTCCGGGAACATCAGGCTGGCATAAGTAGGTAAGATAGCCATTAAATCAATCAAACCGTAAAAACTACGTGCGTAATAGGCAGGGTTTGGCGAACTGTAAAGCCGCAATAAGTACTCAATCGTGAATAAAATGGTAAACATCCATTCCAGTACAAACAGGTAACGGCCATAGCGCAAAGAGATATCCACCATACTATCAGCCATAACAGCTGCCACGCTGGCCAGAATCAGGACGATTAGAAGAACATCAAACGCCCGCCCTTCCCAGGTATCATGCTCAAAAATAATCTGGTACAGTTTTTTCTGAATGGTATTTCTGGTGGTCATTTTCTCTGCCCTGATTCAAAAGTTCATAATATTGGCTTATAATACCACTTCGTTCATTTCAGGATAAGTCCGTTTCAAAAAGCCAATGGTTCTTGCTCCTCGCAGAAAAATTTTAACCTTTTTTTCTATTATCCTCTTCGTTGGGATCCTTTTTCAGTTAACTTCCGCCTGCAATCAAGCGGTATCCCTTGAAAATTCCCAACAAATTGATTTGTCCTCCCAATTTAATTGCCTGCCTTCACCGCAAGATTCCCAAACAGCCAGGGTTTTGTCTGTGATTGATGGTGATACGATTAAAATTCAACAGGATGATAAAAAAATCAGCGTTCGATATATTGGTATCAATGCCCCCGAATTAGATTCGGAGGAAAGCGAAATCGCCGAGGAAGCCTTGAAATTGAATCAGCAAATGGTTGAAAACCAAACCGTAACACTATACCGCGACACTTCAGAAACCGACCGTTTTGGAAGATTGCTGCGCTATGTGTTCGTTGGAGATATCTTCATCAACTACGAAATGGTGCGTTTGGGTTATGCCCGTCAAAGAGATTATCCCCCGGATAGTGCCTGTAAGCAGCTTTTTATCCAAGCGCAAGAAGAAGCAATCTCCCTGCGCCGCGGAATCTGGAAATCTAAGTAGGTTTCGTCCGATATGACCGAAATTCTCAAAATCGACCCTCAAAAACCAGAATTGTCCCTGATTCAAGAAGCTGCCGAAGTGATCAGGAGCGGGGGACTGGTGGCATTCCCAACCGAAACGGTTTACGGACTGGGCGGAAACGCCCTGGATGCTCAAGCCGTTCAGCGGATTTTCCTGGCCAAGGGACGACCCGCCAACGATCCATTGATTGTTCACATCCTGAATAAATCCTGGCTTGACAGGGTAACTACCACACTCCCTCCAAACACTGAACTGCTCGTCCATCATTTTTGGCCTGGTCCCCTGACCTTAATTTTTCCGCGAAACCCCGCCATTCCTCCCAATGTTACCGCTGGGGGTAATAGTGTTGCTGTGAGAGCGCCTTCTCACCCAATTGCACAGGCATTACTGGCAGTCGCCGAATTACCAATCGCAGCACCTTCCGCAAATCGCTTTGGACATACCAGCCCAACTCAAGCTTCTCATGTTTTTGCCGATCTGGCTGGCAGAATTGATCTGATTCTGGATGGCGGTGAATGCCCCATCGGTTTAGAATCCACGGTGCTGGACTTGACAAAAGACCCTCCCGTAATCCTCAGGCCGGGAGGTATCTCTCGCGAAGAAATCGAACAGTTAATTGGTAAAGTCAATCTGGCAGCCAAAAATAAAAGCGGCGAACCAGAAGGTTACCTGATCTCTCCAGGTATGCTGGATCGTCACTATTCACCGCATTCAACCCTGATTCTCATCGAAAATGTCAGCGGCAATCGAGAAAACGCCATAAAAAAAATCATCGAGTATCTTGGTCAGGTTCAAAAAGAGGATCAAAAGAGAATTGGTATCCTTACTGTTGATGAAGAAGCCTTTTTTTTCAACGCTTACCCCCAAATAGAAATAATCTCACTGGGTTCACGGGAGAATCTAGACCAAATTGGAAGAAATTTATTTGCTGGAATGCGCACCCTTGAACAAGCGGGAGTAGACATCATCCTGACCACCGATTTTGGAGAAAAAGGTCTGGGACTTGCCATTCGTGACCGCCTGCGGCGGGCTGCCAGCCAAATCATTCCTGCCTGATTACCCTCTCCTTAAAACAAAACAAGTCCGGTTGTCCAGGCCGGCCTTGTTTTGCTGAAGGAGGAAAAATT
>NZ_DAOUBL010000177.1:0-2892 GCF_034432615.1 Bellilinea sp.
AGGACGTCAGGCGCGGCGCGGCGCGCAGGAAAGGGTTTGCCTGCGCCGGCAGCGGCAGCAGCAGCACCACCGCCAGCAGGCTCATCCACACCCGCACCAACCCGGACACACTCAGCCGATTCATTCCGCTACCCGCTGTATTCGTTCCTCATCTTTTTATAACGTCAATTCGGGATAAATTATTTTTACATCAACTTTCGAATTTTCGTCCCCCTCCCGCCTCCTCCAAAATCGCAGGGGCGATTTTGGAGGAGGTGCAGGGGGGTAATTGACCTTGCAGGCAGGTTTTGATCTTATCCTCAAGTCACGTCATTTTATACTGCGGGGCGCCGGCGGGGTCACCGGCGCCCCCGCTAAAAATCATTGATTCAACTCCGCGCGGGCATCCGCCAGTATCTTGTTGGCGAATTCTTCCAGTTTTGCGGCGTAATCTTCGTATTTGAAGCGTCCTTCCGGCGCAAAGTTGAACATGTACCACATGTTGACATCCTTGTCTTCACCGATGTCAATGCCGGGTTTTCCTTCCCAGCGGGCGTTGATGTAGCCGGGCACAATCTTTGCCAGCGATTCGACCAGACTGTCATCCAGGTTTTGCAGGGCAGCGTTCACGCCCGGTTTGTCCACAAAGCTCTGGTACAGCGCCAGCGAGGCATCGTCCATGGCAACCGGCAGTTTGGGCGCCGAGCCCATCGCTTTTGCCAGTTCGGCCTCTTTGGCATAGGCTTCGGTGGAGAAGGTCATCCACCTGGCGAATTTATAGGCTTCTTCGAGGTTGCCGGTGGTCTTGGAAACAACGATGATATCCAGCACCAGCGCCTGATTGCCGCCGGGGATGCCGATGAAGTCCCAGTCAAAGGTCGCATTCTGGACGTAGTTGGGAATATTCCAGGAAGCATCCCAACGGGCACCCACTTCCTGATTCAGGAACAGTTCCCACGGCCCAACCGATTTGAAGTTGGCTTTCTGCTCGTCGGTCAGTCCCTGCCAGGTGTAGGGTTTGAGCTCGGTCAGTTTGTTGATGGCCGCCTTGAAAGCCGGCGAGTTGTAGTTCATCTTTTCGCCGTCGAAACTAAACCACTTCAGGTTTTTGTCAAGCGTGCTGGGGTACCAGCCGAGCACAAATTCCAGCTCATCCAGCCCGAGAATGCCTCTGGGAATATTGGTGAGCGCGATGGCGGTATTGAAGAATTCATCCGGGGAAATGCCGTATTCGGGCGCATCCAGATTGGCTGCCTCGTATAACTCTTTGTTGACAAAGTAGCCCATGATGAACTGGGCTGCCGGCAAACCGAGCACCTTGCCGTTGTACGTGACGGCATCCTTCATCGCCTGCGGCACTTTTTGCCAGTCGGCATCCTGACTGACCAGCGGGGTCAGGTCGGCCAGCCAGCCGTTCTTGACATACAACGGCACGTTGTTGGCCATGAAGACATCCGGCAGCTGACCCTTGGCGGCATAACTGGTCAGGTTGGCTTCCCAGCCGCCCTCGGCGGACATATCCACAAATTCGATGGTCACGTGCGGGTTGGCATCGGTGTAGGCTTTGATCAGCTGGCGCTGGATGTTGTTCTCTTCTTCCGTGCCGAGATTCCAGTTGGCGTAGCGCAGGGTAACCGGTTCAGCCGGTTTGGCGGTTTCTTCGGTCGGCTGCGGTGGGGTGGTTGGCTGTTCGGCTTGAGTTGGCTGCGGCGGGGTGGTCGGCTGGGGCGCCTGAGTGGGGGTTGCCGGTGTGGCGCAGGCCGCCAGAGAGACGGCTAAAACAACCACAAACAACACATTCAAGAATTTAAGATTGGTTTTCATCCTCTTCTCCTTGGTCGGTTACAAAAAGTTTGGAAACGACGGAATTTTATAAAAGTTGGGTTTTTCCTGTGCCGGCCACCTCCTTTCCAACCGTTTCATCCCATGACGGCTTCAACCACATGGGTAAGACCATCCCCAAAGACGGGGATCAAACTGGTATTGAGCGGTTTTCCATCCACACTGAGCGAGCGGATACCGCTGCTGACGTGGGCAGGGTTGTGGACGCGGATATCGTAAACCGCATTGCGAAAAGAACGCAGCACGCGGAACCCGTCCCATTCCGCCGGAATACAGGGCTGCAGGCGCAAACCGTCTTCCTGCGGGCGGATGCCCAGAATCCAGTGGGTGGCGGCGCGCTGCAGCCACTGCGCCGAACCGGTGTACCACGTCCAGCCGCCGCGCCCGTAATACTCGGAGAGCGGGCCGTCAATGTTGCCGGGCGTGACATAGGGTTCGGCTTTGTAGGTATCCACATCCGCGCTGCGGTTGGGCGGGCAGATTTTGCGGTAGGCTTCATACGCCCGCCCGGCATCGCCCGCCAAGGCATAGGCCCACACCGACCAGACCGCGGCATGGGTGTAAACTCCGCCGTTCTCACGCAGGCCGGGAGCGTAACGGGTGACATACCCAATATCCGGGCGCGGTCGGGTAAACGCCGGGTAATTCAACAGCGTTCCGTAATCCTTCATCAGGTGATCGCTCACCGCTTGCAGGGTCTGGCGGGCACGCTCGCCTTCGGCAACCCCGCTGATCACCGCCCAGATATTGGGCATGAGGAAGATACGCCCCTCTTCGTTGCTGCGTGAACCGAGCGGCAGGCCGTCATCGGTGGTGGCCTGCAGGTACCACTCCCCGTCCCAGCCGTAGCGGTTGAGAGCTTGTTTGAGGCTGCTGTGAATCGTTTCACACTGCTGCGCAAAAACATCATCTCCGCGCCGGCGGGCAAGCGGAATGAAGCCTTCCAGAATCAGGTAGAGAAACTCCCCCACCCAAAAGGACTCGCCCTTGAGCAGCGTGCCGACGGCGTTCAAACCGTCGTTCCAGTCGTGATCACCCATCAACGGCACACCGCGCGGCGAAAAACGCGAA
>NZ_DAOUBL010000178.1:0-6394 GCF_034432615.1 Bellilinea sp.
CCCAGCCGCCGGACAGCAAAGAAAGCCGGGCGGTCATCTTTGTCCTCAAGGTTGATCATTTCGATCATTTTTAACCCCCCTGCGCACTCAGTCCGTGGAACAATTTGCAACTTTTTCAACGGAGTCACGTAAATGAATTGTGATTTACCCCACATGGGTACACTTCACAATTCAACAGGATTGGAGCGTAAAATGATCGAACAAAATCCTCAATCAACCTATTCAACCGCGATGGTTAAACCGGGCCTGGTTACCGCACTGGGAGTGATGACTCTGGTCAGCGGTATCATCAATATTCTGACCGGGCTGGGAATCACTGCCACCGTCGTACTGGGAACCCTGGGAATTGGCTTAATTTGCGCGCCAATTACCTTTGTACCGGCAATTTTGGGCATTTTTGAAGTCCTTTACGCGCTGAAAATTCTGGCAAATCCGCCTGTTCCGGTGCAGTTTTCACAAACCATCGCTATCCTGGAAATTCTGTGCATCGCCTTTGGCAATGCCATAGCAATGATCGTCGGCATTCTGGCGCTGGTCTTTTACAACGATGCCCTGGTCAAAAACTACTTTGACCGCATCAATGCTCAGCCAGCCGCCGGATGAAAGACCTTTCCATTTTGTCATGGCACAGGCATTGCACCTCATCAAAAAGAAGGTATAGTAAACCCAACAGGAATCAATTACCCCGCACTCATTCAATAGATAAGGAGAAAAACAATGGATTTTGGTCTGGCATTTTCATATGTGTTTCAGGACAAGGATTGGCTGCGCAAAGTTGGCATTGTCGCACTGATTTCGCTGATCCCGATCCTCGGTCAACTGGTGCTGATTGGCTGGTCGTTGAACGTTACCAAACGGGTGATTGACCGCCACCCCGAACCCCTTCCCGATGTAGACTTTGGCGGTGATTTGGGCCGCGGTTTTTCGGCCTTTGTCATTGGGTTTGTTTACTCCCTGCCGATCACCCTGTTCGCACTCGTCTTCGGTATTTTGGACTCAATCGTCGCCGGTCAATCCAGTTCGGATGCGGTCAGGACAATGATGGCGATCCTCTCGCTCTGCTTCGGCCTGTTTGTCTTTATTTATGGAATTGCGATGGCGATTGTGCTGCCGGCTGCCTATGGCAACTACGTCGCCAAGGGCAGCCTTGGCGCAGGTTTTGCGCTGGGAGAGGTATTCGGTCTGGTGCGTGCCAACATTGGCGCCTACTTGATCGTGCTGCTGGGTACGTTCGTCGCCGGGCTGATTGCCCCGCTGGGCACCATCCTGTGCATCATCGGTGCAATCCTGACCTATGCTTACTCAGTGGCAGTGATGGGTCACCTGTATGGGCAGGCCTACAATGCCGCCACCCAAAACAAAGCGGTGCTGGCTGGCTGAGCATATTGTTACCCCTAAAGGGTTATGCAGCGCTGCTCAAACAGCGCTGCATTTTTTATTCGTGAAACTCTTCCACCTGATAGGTCAAAACCGTCAGTTTTTTCAGCCGCCATAACTTGCGCGGAGCGCCCATTTTCAAACACAACTGATCCAGAAAATTCTCCGCATCCGGCAGAGAATGCCATACCTGTGGCAGAAAAGTAGCCCGCCGGCCCTCATCCAAAAGGACCACCCCATCCACTCCCGGACGCAGTTTGTGAATCAAATCCAGCGGTGTATCATACGCCAACGGCTGAGGTGGCGTCAATCGTGAAATCTCAATCTTCAACCGATCCACTTCCTCCGGGCGCACCGGTGGAAAACGGTAATCCGCCAGCGCTGCCGCAACCGCATGTTCGCGCACATCCTCAATCAACGGTTGGTGAGCTTCCAGGGTGCCAATGCAGCCACGCAGTTTGCCATTCAGGGTCAGGGTTACAAAGGTGGCCCCATCTTCCCGCAGGCGGGGCGGAATCTGTTCCCAATCCAGCGGGCGGAGCGGCCGCCCATTGACCGCGTCTTCTATCGCCTCGCGGGCTGCTCTTAGCAGCAGTTTGCGTTCGCCTTCAGTTAATTTGTCCTCTGTCATCGCACAACCTGTGGTACACCCGATTATGATACACCAGCGGCTGTCCCTGTCGGTTTTGGTGGATGGCCTCGACCTGTGCAATGTAAAGGGTGGAGTCCTTCATTTCGAAGCGCTGAACAACCCTGCAATCCAGACAGACCAAACCGCTGCTCAGCAGGGGCACCCCGCTCGTAAGAGTAAAGATTGGCATACCCGCCATCCGATCCTCGTCTTCCGGTATCCGCCCCGCAAAACGGTCGGCAATTTCAGCCTGATCCTCTGCAAGTATTGTAACTCCAAACACGCCGGATTGTTCAACCAGATTGCGCGTCCGGGTGGTATTTGCCAGTGTAACGCATACCAGCGGCGGGTTCAGCGAAACGGAGGTAAACGAATTGACCGTCATGCCGTGTTGAACTTCACCGGCACGGCTGGTCAGAACCGAAACCCCGCTAACCCAGTTGCGCATGGCGCTGCGTAAATCCTCTCCCGTGATGAATGACATGCCTTCCTCCCACATTTATCCATATCTGGCAGTGTTCTTGCACCACTGCCCGGCATAGCGTTTATACTTTCAGCAAACCGCTAAGTCAAGGTTTTGTTGAATGTCGTCCAGCCATTGTTGATGTAAAATGGTTAAGAAGCTTCCCAATTCCTTCCCCGCCAGTGCAAGGAATTGATATTTGTCAAAACCACTCCGATTAAGGTATGATGAAATCCAAACCATGATCAGCAGCGAACCCAACCCCTCTTCCGATGAAACCACCAAAAACCCGCCGGTATTCAGTGCGCTTTGGACAATCCTCAGTGTGGCGCTGGTGGTTGCCACCCTGTTCACACTGTGGACACCCGCAAACCTGTTCTCCAATCAAATGCTCGACCGCATGTTTCAGGCCATTCAAAGCGAGGCAACCCTCACCTACCCTACCCCGACCGCCGCTCCCCGCCCGCGGATTGGCATTGTTGCCGGGCATTGGGGGAATGACTCCGGCGCTGTCTGCCCGGACGGCCTGACCGAAATGCAGGTCAACCTGGAAATTGCCAACCGCGTTCAACAGCAATTGCGCGAGGAAGGTTTTGAGGTGGACTTGCTGCAGGAATTTGATGACCGCCTGGAAGGCTATCAGGCGTTGGCCCTGGTTTCCATTCACAACGATTCGTGCGAGTATATCAACGATGAGGCAACCGGTTATAAAGTTGCTGCGGCAGCTTCCAGCGCCTTTCCTGAAAAGGCGCAACGCTTGAGCGGCTGTCTGATTGACCGTTACGGCAAGATTACCAATCTAAGATTCCACGCCAACTCCACCACACCCGATATGGTGTATTACCACACCTTCCGTGAGGTTCACGCCGATACCACCGCCGCCATCATCGAAACCGGCTTTCTCAACCTCGACCGGCGCATTCTGACTGAACAACCCGATCTGATTGCGCGCGGCATTACCAACGGCATCCTCTGTTACGTGCGCAATGAACCGATTCCCGTGATGGATACCGGACAATGAGTTTGGAACAGCAGCCAGACCCCCGGCAAATTCTGGCAGAAGCCCGCCGGGCGCTCCGGCAGGGTGACCGCATGACTGCCCGCCGGCTGGCTGCTGAACTCACCCGCTTACAACCGCATCGGGAAGAAGGCTGGTTGATTCTGGCCGGGCTTTCCGAACCGCGCGCCAGTATCCAGTACCTCAACCGCGCCCTGCAAATCAACCCCGCCAGTCAGCGCGCCCGTCAGGGGATGCACTGGGCAGTCGAGCGGCTGCGGCGTCAAACTTCAGCCGGCTCTGCACTCATAACCCCGCCTTCCCCAGCAGAAGTCAGCAGCGGTAAAACCCTGCCGGTGCGCATCCGCTCCATTGAGAAAAAATCCGCCGAAGCGTCCCAACCGGTGCGCCTTCCGCCGCGGCAAACCGCTCAGCCGGCTGCGTCCTCCGCCCAAAACCTGACCGCTGTCCTGCAAAAGCTGCCCTCACCCCTCTACATCAGCCTGCTGACTCTGCTGATGGTGGTGTGTCTGGGAGCTTTGTTGTGGCTGGTGCTGCCGGACCTGCAAACTGCCTTTGCCGAAAGCCCTTCCTCTCCCCGGCCGATGGGCGCATTGTTCAAACCATCGCTAACCCCCACCTTCACGGCTACATTTACCGCCACCCCAACTTCTACTGCCACCTCAACGGCCACTCCCACTCCAACCCCCACCGAAACGCCCACCCCCACGCCCACCGATACGCCCGAACCCACCGCAACCCCGCTCATCATCAGCGGTGGAATACCCGTGGAAGTAGCCGAAGACGAGCCGTGGATTGATGTCAACCTGAGCGAACAAATGGTGTATGCCTACGTCGGCAGGCAGCTGGTCAACAGTTTTCTGGTTTCCACCGGCACATGGCGCACCCCGACGGTAACCGGTCAATACCGCATCTATGTCAAATACCGCTATACCGATATGGCCGGGCCGGGATACTACCTGCCGAATGTACCCTACACCATGTATTTTTATAAAGGTTACGGTTTGCACGGCACCTACTGGCACAACAATTTCGGTACCCCCATGAGCCACGGCTGCATTAATTTACGCACCGAAGATGCCGAATGGTTGTTCGATTTTGCTTCGGTGGGCACTCTGGTCAACATTCATTACTAACCGCTCGCTTCCATGTTCACCCTGTTTGCATCCCATCTTGATCAGGTTTCCCGCCGCGACTTTCTCAAACTTTCCGGCATTGGCGTACTGGCATTTTTCAGCCTGCCGCTGCGGCTGGAGCGCCTGTTCAGCCCCACCCGGCCGGAGCGGGAGGTTTCGCTGCCCCGGCTGGGGAGGGTATGCGCCGCCAAAATTGACGGATACGATCGTCCTTCTTTTAGTGGAGAAGTGAAAAAGACCTACTGGCGCGACCTTGTCCTTTCGATTACCGAGGTAACACTGGGCAGCGAGGATTCGGGACACAACCGCATCTGGTACCGTCTTGATGATGGCGCCTATGTCCACTCCGGCGATATTCAGCCGGTTGATTTGCAAAAGCATGAACCCGCTGCCGCGCTGCCGCAAGGCGGTGCGCTGACCGAAGTCAGCGTACCCTTCACCGATACGCTGTGGGATTTACGCCGTCAGGACTGGTATTCGTACCGGCTTTATTACGGCACAACCTATTGGGTGGATCAAATTCAACAGGATAAAAACGGGAAAACCTGGTACCGCATTCGCGATGATAAGTGGAAAATCTTTTATTATGCCGACGCCACCCATCTGCGTCTGGTCAGTGAAGAGGATATCGCTCCGATTTCGGCAGAGGTGCCTCCATCGGAAAAGAGCATCGAAATTCACCTGCCCGAACAGATCGTGATCGCCTATGAGGGGGATCAGGCGGTTTTTATGGCGCGCACCTCTACCGGGGCCCGCTTCATTGACGGGGACTACCGAACCCCGCCGGGCATTTATATCACCAACCGAAAACGCCCCTCCCGTCACATGGCAGCCGGCGACCGGGCTGCCCCCAACAGTTACGATTTACCCGGTGTTCCCTGGGTGTGCTACCTGATGGATAACGGCATCTCCTTTCACGGCACCTACTGGCACAACAATTTTGGCAGACCGCGCAGCCACGGCTGTATCAATCTCTCCATTGCCGATTCGCGCTGGGTCTATCGCTGGACGCATCCGACCGTGCCTCTACAAACAGTGACATTGAACGAAAAAACCGGTACAATGGTTAAGGTGATTGACAAGCCAATGGCTTGAAACGCATAACCGTACTTAACTTCAACACTCCTTGCCAGGAGGTCATCATGCCCCAGCCCCTTTTTGCAGGATTGATTGTTGACGAAAACGATCAGGTGGTGGAAACCGCCATGGTAGGTTCCGAGCCGATGTACGTGGTCAACGATGCCGGCTTCCGCCGGCATATCCCGGCTGAGTACGTCGACCGCCAGGTCTTGAATTTTCTCAAAGAACAAATCAGCGGCCACGAAGACCTGCTGAGTGAACAAACGGCTAAAATGCTGGGGCAGGAAGATATCTTTTCCAAAGCCATCCTCGAAAAACAGTTCCGCAACATTGATCAGCAATTCGAGCAGCTGCTCAAAACCGGCATCCCCGAAGAGGGACGTGCCTACATGGGGATGATGGGCTTTCGCATCGTCATCAACTTTCATGGGGACGTGGTGCGCATTGACCAGCCCGGCATCATCAGCGATGAGGATGATATGGGAGAATGATTCTGAAATAATGTTTACACCACCTGCCGGTTTTCCTATAAAAATCTAACAGCAGGCGGGTAAAATGAAGGAGCGCGGAGAATTTTCCTGCATTTAATTGTGGAGGAAGAAGATGACACCCGACAACATCATTGATGTTACCGAAGCCGATTAGATTCGAGTGACGTTGAGCCATTCCAGACCTTCGGGAAACTCAGA
>NZ_DAOUBL010000179.1:0-3154 GCF_034432615.1 Bellilinea sp.
ACTTTATTTCCACCCTTCCCACAACTGTCCACTTTTCAACTTTATAAGTGTCCACTTTTCAACTTTTCCTAACAGTCTTAAAAAGAATTTTGATTACCAAAATTTGCAAAAAAAAACTTAAGCGGAAAATAAACCAACAAAAAAAAATCCCCACCCCTTTCGGCAGGGGTGGGGTACTGATCCGTTTTCTAACGTTATTTCCCTTTGCGACGCCGACCTTCGGCATCGGCAGCCTTGAGAGCCATAAAAACCGCTTGCGGGGTGATCTCACCCAGTTCGTTGTAAATGGTCTCACCGGGGGCGCAGGCTTTTTCGGCGGCGCGCATCAGGTCTTCGTCGCTGACCTCAGCCAGTCCAATCTCGGCAAGGGTGGTCGGAAGGCCGACAGCCTCGCAGAAGGTAAAGACTTCGTCAATCATTTCCGGGCTTTTACCGGTCAGGAACAGGGAAGCCAGCGTGCCGATGGCCACCTTTTCGCCGTGGAAATAATGGTGAGTAGGCTCCAGGGCGGTCAGGCCGTTGTGAATGGCATGGGCAGCCGCCAAACCGCCCGATTCGAACCCCAAACCGCTCAGCAGGGTGTTGGCTTCAACGACTTTTTCGAAAGCATCGGTTACCACACCGGCACGGTTGGCGGTTACCGCCTGAACCCCGTAATCCAGCAGGGTTTCGTAACAGAGGCGCGCCAGCGCGTAAGCCGTCATGGATCCGAGACGGCCGGTCATATTCGGCGCACGCTTGATCCGGCATGACTCGGCTTCAAACCAGGTCGCGAGAGCGTCGCCCATCCCGCTCACCAGGAAGCGGGCCGGCGCTCCAACAATGATACGGGTATCTACCAGCACCACATTCGGGTTGGCCGGCAGGAAAAGATAGCGTTTGAATTGTCCATCAGGAGTATAAATCACCGAAAGCGCGCTGCACGGAGCATCGGTTGAGGCAATGGTCGGCGCAATCATCAGCGGAAGTTTGAGAAAATAGGCCACGGCCTTGGCGGTATCCAGCGTTTTACCGCCGCCAATGCCAATTACCACCTCCGCCCCAAAGGTTTTCCCAACAACCTGCAAGCGCTCAATTTCTTCGTCTGAGCATTCGCCTCCGAATTTTTCAACCTGAACGGCGACCTTCCCGTCGAAAACGGGGAGCAGTTCAGGAAGAATCTTCTCATAAACCAGGGGGTCGGCCAGGAGCAGCGCCTTTGAACCAAATCGAAGGCTTTCCTCTCCCAGATGCTTCAACGCATCGTAACCCTGCACATATCGTCCCGGGAAAATTGAAGTCGTAATCATCGTCAAAATCCTCCAAATCAGTAATTTGTGATAAATTTCACAAAACGAATTGTAGCATATTGTTCAAAATTTCACAAGCAGATCAAACAAACAAAACTCACCAATAAGGGGTGACCCCTGTCATGTCTTGAATGGAGTGACTGCGCGACCGGGCCCAACGCCCGCCAATCGCCCTTACCGTCTTACCATAAAATATTCAAATACCACTCACTCCGCCTTCTTGTTGAAAATCTCGTGATAATCGCGGTCCAGTTCGGGGTCAACTTCGGCATAGCGCTGGGTGGTGATGATGCTGCGGTGACGCGCCAGCCGGCGTGCCTTTTCCATGTTATTGGTCGCCAGCAGGACGATGGTCACAAAATAATGGCGGAAAGCGTGCGGATGGATGCTTGAGGCGGCTTCACTGCCCAGCGCCTCAGCCGCCCGCCCGCGCACAATATCCCAGGCCGTGGAAGGGTCCAGCGCGGAAGGCTGCACTGAACGGGCACGGCGGTCATGGCGCACGAACAGCGGGCTGCGCTGTTCCAGCGCCGCCGGCCGCCCGCGGCGGGGCGCGGCAGCATGTTCCGCCGCCGGCTGCCGTTCGTTCAGGTAGTCCTGCAGGGCATTCAGCACGCGCTCCGAAACGCGCACCCAGTCCTCCTGATCGCCCTTGCCCACCACCCGCAGGCGTGCTTCCAGAAAGTCCACATCGCCAATCCGCAGCTGACAGGCTTCCGAAACCCGCAGGCCGGTATCCGCCAGCAGTAAAATGAAAGCCCGGTCGCGCAGGTTACGCAGGCGCACGCGGCGGCGTTCGGCGCGCCGCGCGGCCGGTTTCGAAGTCTTCTGCCCCGCACCGGGCGGTTCGTCCTCCTCGGGCAGCGGGGCGTGAATCAGGTTCTGGGCGTACTCGATCAGCCGTTCGATGTCCTCGCGCGGGAACTGCGGACGGCGGCGGCCGGCTTTCCGGGCGCGTTCGGCAATCAGCTGCTCGATGCGCGGCAGGTGCGGGCTGGCAATGCGCTCGGCCAGCAGAAATTTATACAGCCCCTTGACCGCCGAAAGGTACAGGTTCTGGCTGGCCGGGCTGAGGTTTTGCAGGTCTTCGATGAAAACCGCCACCCAGCCTTCGTCCAGTTGATCGGCGGGGGTCTGGTCGGGGTCGAGGGATTGACGGCTGCCGTCCGGCAGGCGCCGGCCGCTGCGCAGGCTCTGGCAAAAGGCGTTCAGCCCGTTGCGGTAGGATTTAATGGTGCGCGGGCTGGCGCGTTTGACCGTCAGGTAATGCTGGATGGCTTCGCTGATCGTGAGCATGCTTCTAGTATATCCGAATTCAGCCCGCAGCGGAAACCTGCGCTTCAATCTCCTCCACAGCCGCCCGCAGGGTTTGGGCAAATTTGGCAGCCGCGCCCGAAGGGTCGGCGGCATTCCTCACCGCATCAATCAGCGCCGAGCCAATGATGACCCCATCGGCGTTTCTGGCAACCAGCCGCGCCTGCTGCGGCGTGGCAATCCCAAACCCGACCGCCAGCGGCGTCTGCGTCAGCGAACGAGTGCGGCGGATCAAATCCTCCAATCCCTCCGGAAGGCGCTGGCGCGCGCCGGTCACGCCGGTTAACGAAACAAGGTAAAGGAATCCGCGCGTTCGGGCGGCAATGATGCCGGCGCGCTGCGGAGGCGTAGCGGGCGAAAGCAGGTAAATGAGCGCCATGCCATGCGTCTCGCAGCAGGATTCAAAAAACGCGCCCTCTTCCGGCGGCAAATCGGGCAGAATCACCCCATCCGCACCGGCAGCAGCAGCATCCTTGACCCAGCGCTCCGGCCCGTAAGCGAGGAAGGGGTTGAGGTAGCCCATCAGCACCAGCGGCTGAGCCACCCCGCGC
>NZ_DAOUBL010000180.1:0-3096 GCF_034432615.1 Bellilinea sp.
CAACTGAATTAATCGGTCGCGCATGATATGCCAGCCATACTCTTTTTCGTAGGCAAGCCGCCCATTGCGCCCCATTTGTTCACGCGTCTGGCCATCCAGCGAAAGTCTGGTCAATGCTTGCTCCAATGCAGGACAATCTCCATACGGAACCACAATACCGTTATTATACCGCTGCACAATCCGATCAATATTGGTATTCTCAGCCACAATGATCGGCCGCCCCAACATCATTGCTTCAAAAATTTTATTAGGACTGGAGTAACGATGATTGGCGATTGCCGGATCGTAGGTGGCAATCAGAACATCCGCAGCCGCCGAAAGGCTTAACGCAGTCTCATAAGAAACCCGACCATGCCATCGGACGTTGTTCATGCCTTTAATCTTTTCCAGTATTTCATCTTGATCGCCGCCAAATCCAGCCAATTCCAGAACCCAATCAGGGTGTTTGGACAACACCTCCAGCAGCTCAAATAAGCCGCGCTCGCGCTGCAACAGACCCACATAAGCAAGCCGCAGCCCAATCTTTGATGAGCTTTCGTCCGTCTGGGAGAATTCAGTTGGCATCCAATCTTCGGGCGAATTGTAAATCACCGTCAAGCGCCGTGGTTTTGAGCCGCGGATTTGCTCACGGCGGCTTTCATCTACCAGAATCACCGCATCTGCCTGCCCAATCACCCACAAATCCACTTTACGAATCATTTTCTTGATCAGCCCGGGAGTCCGCCTCAGATGATCGGCATAAAAATCAAAAATGTCATAAACCAGCTTTTTTTTGTACAACCAGTGCAGGATCAGGGCAGGTAGAACCGTATCAAAATCACAGGCATGAATCGCATCGAAGTCCTGACGATGACGAAGCAACCAACTCATCAATCCAATCTGCCAGCGTACCAACTGGGGCAGATTGCCAAGACCACTTCCAAAAGGAGCACGAATTGGCAAACGATGGATCATCCCCAGCTCAGTTCGCTCAGCCACAGGCATCTCACCGGTGCGATCCCACCCCAGAAGTTCTACTTTCCAGCCCTGACCAATCAGCACACGGGCAATTTTTTCCACACGCGGATCAGGTGCAATGGGATTCGAACGCAGGATAAGAATATTCATTGCAATTTTTTCAATTGCTTTGCTGCCGCGCCAAATCGAGCGTCTCAACAGCATGCCGAAGGTGAGGTATGACAATACTCCCCCCGACGATTAAGGCAACATTGAAAGCATCATACAGTTCTTCATCGGTCCAGCCAGCCTGTACACATTGGAGAATATGATAATCAATGCAATCATTACACCGCAGCACCATCGAAGCCACCAAACCGAGCAATTCTTTCGTCTTGCTATCCAGCGCCCCGTCATGATATGCGGAAGTATCCAGATTAAAAAAGCGTTTTATGCCAAGATGATCAATGCCCAAAATACGCTCGTTCATGCGCTGGCGATACGCCTGAAATTCATCCAAACGGTTTGTCATGGCTGCTCCCAGAAGTTTTTTGATTTTGCTTACCGCACTCGTCCCGGATCGGCAACATACTCCCACCAGTTCCATGAGATGCCGTTGGATCGGCCGGTCAGGTGCGGAAACAATCTCAACCACCAGATATGATGTTGACGGATCTCGCCGTTGCCCCATTCGGCACAGTTGACCATCACCGGCGGATCGGAAAGATCGGGAAATTTAAGCCAGTTTCGGCAGCGGCTGGGGACGAAAGTGGTGTTGCCCCAGTCATAATCCATCTGAGAATTCGGCGCGAAGTGAACCGTACCGCACTCCGCCTGACCGGGGTGGAGTTTATCGTAGCGGGTAAAGCGTTCCCACAAATTCGCATTACCGCTCAGGTTGCGGAATACACGCCCCAGCACAAACTCGGCCCGATGGCCAAACGCTTCCAGCATTTCTCCCACCCCGCGCTGGTAATTGAACCCCATGATGATAAACGAGCGCTGAACGCCGGCAGCGGCGAGCGGCGGTGCGTTGACAAAGAACGCGCCCGCTCCCACCATCACCGATTCATAAAAACCGGCATAGGGCATCCCAAAAAACCAGACTTCATCTATGATGCCGCTGTTAATTTTTTGGACGATGTTAAAATCGCTGAGTATTCTGGCATAATCCGCCAGATCCGGCTGATGAAAACCGGTCTGATTTTGCCAGGCTTGTAAGTAGCCGCTCACAGAGTACGCAAAGCCGTCTTTTTTGACGGGGAAACCATCCACGGTCATTTTTTCAACAATTTGGTAAGTCAGGTAACCATGCGAGCAGGTTTGCAGGTCCTGAATATATTGATTCGCCAGTGCATCCGCATCCGACCAATTCAGGTATTGACTTAATCGTTGAGTACCGCCATCAGGGATGAACGGATCGAAGACGATCATCATCACCTTGCGGGTAATTGGCTGCGGAAGCGCACCTTGAGGTTGAGGGGCAAGCGGGGCTGCAGCAGGTGCAAAGATCCGCGAAATCCATGCAATAAGCTGGCGAATAAAGTCCATAATATCAAGTATAACTGATTTTCAACGAACGATAAGGGGACGTTAAATCAAAAAAGTCTCTTGGCAATGACCTACTCTCCCAGGGGGTCGCCCCCCAAGTACCATCGGCGCTGACAGCCTTAACGACCGGGTTCGGGATGTGACCGGGTGTACCACTGTCGCTCAAATCACCAAGAGACCTTTTTTTTATGTTAAGTTTCAACCGAATAGTATGTTGTAGACACTTCGGAAATGAGTGCTGAGTTCTCCGCACCACGTGCAAAGCCCTCGGTCATTAGTACGGCTTAGCTCAACGCATTGCTGCGCTTACACACGCCGCCTATCAAGCAGGTAGTCTACCTGCGACCTTACTTCCATTACAGAATGAGGGATCTCATCTTGAGGCGAGCTTCCCGCTTAGATGCTTTCAGCGGTTATCCCTGCCAGACATGGCTACCCAGCGATGCCGTTGGCACGACAACTGGCACACCAGAGGTCTGTCCACCCCGGTCCTCTCGTACTAGGGGCAGCCCCCCTCACGTTCCCTACGCCCGCAGCGGATAGAGACCGACCTGTCTCACGCACTTTCCCCCAAGTTACCTTGAGGAGTAGACTATCCCATCATCCCCT
>NZ_DAOUBL010000181.1:0-7994 GCF_034432615.1 Bellilinea sp.
CTGCTCGCCCCAACCCCCCGTAGCCCCCCTTCCCCGCAAGGCTGCCCCGTCCGCTCAACGCGTACCTCTTTGGGGAAGGGGGGCGAGGAGTGTGACCCGCGCCGGGCTGCGTTGGTGTCCATGTCAACGATGCTGCTCCGCGGGGAAGGGGGGCGAGGAGTGTGACCCGCGCCGGGCTGCGTTGATGCCCATTTCAATGACGCTGCTCCGCGGGGAAGGTTTTGGGGATAGATGCCGGGGGTCTTTGCCCGCCAGCATCCAGACTGAGCTTTTATATGGATGGAAAAGAAAGAGGCGTTTTTTTACCCTCTTACTTCAACGCGGCGGCGCGCTTTTCCTGCCGCGCTTTGAGCGTTTCCCACACCGCCGGCAGCACCGAGATCAGCACAATTGCGATGATCACCAGTGAAAAGTTCTTTTCCACGAACGGCAGTCCGCCGAAGAAGAACCCGCCCCACAGGAACAGACTGACCCACAGCATACCGCCGACAATGTTGTAGGTGAGGAAGTAACCGTAGCGCATCTTGCCAATTCCGGCGACAAACGGCGCAAAGGTGCGCACAATCGGCACAAAGCGCGCCAGCAGAATGGTCTTGCCGCCGTGCTTTTCATAAAACTTTTGGGTGCGTTCCAGATACTCGCGTTTGACCCAGCGGCTTTCCTGTTCAAAGACGCGCGAACCGACCTTGTTACCGATCCAGTAATTGACACTGTCGCCGATTACTGCGGCTGCCATCAGCAGCAGCCACAACGGCAGTATTTGCAGCGAGCCCTTGGCGGAAAATGCTCCGGCCGCAAACAAGAGCGAATCGCCCGGCAGAAAGGGTGTCACCACCAGGCCGGTTTCGATAAAAATAATCCCAAACAGCACCGCATAGGTGCCAACCCCCACGCTGCGGATAATCACATCCAGATAGTGGTCAATGTGCAGCACAAAATCCAACGCCAGCCGAATCCAGTCCATTCATGTATTCCTGTTTGATAAGATGTCTTCCATCCGCTCGTCGGCTGCCGGCTGGTTTTGAGCCGTGCCGGCCGCTGGCGAGTCGGTTTGAGAAGGATGAGCCAGCCGGATTGCCGTTTGCGCTTCGCGTTGCAGGCGGTAGTTCATCCACACCAGCAGCAGCAGGTTGAGCAGTGCCATGCCCGGCAGTACCAGCCAGAGCGGGTTAAAAGTTTGGTCGGTAACCGGCAGGCGGTTAAGAAGCGGCAGCCGCGGGGTGACCGGAACGGCGCTCAGCACGCCAAAAAGGTTCCAGAAGGCGTGCAGCCCGACTGCCAGCAGGTAGCTGCCCACCAGTCTGCCCCAATAGCGGCGCTGTGCCCAGAAAGAGGCCAGCCCCCAGCCAAAGATGGCGGTAGCGGTGGTGTGCAGCAACAGGGAGCCGATCCGCGCAACCAGAATCAGCACGCCGCCGCCGTTGCCCGCGCCGGCCAGTGCGCTCAGATTTTCCCACAAGCCAAAGGCGGCTCCGCACAACGCCCCGCCGACAAACCCCTGTGCCGGGCTCAACCGGTCGCCGGCATACAACCACAACGCCAGCGGTTTGAGCAGCTCTTCCAGCAGCGGGGTGACTCCGGCAACCAGACTGATCAGCAGCGCCACGATGACCGGGTTGGCAAGAATCTGGTTGGCAATCAGTTCCAGTTGCTGCAGGTCCACGTCCGCCGGGTCAAATTGTTCAAAGAAGCGCTGCAAATCGGCCAGCAGCTGCGGCTGGGTGTTCAGATAAACGCCCAGCACCACCACAAAGACCGCCAGCATCACCAGCGAAAGCAGCAGGGTGAGCGGAATGGTCAAGGCAAAGGAAACCGACAAAATCTGCCAGCTGCGCCCGCGCGGCAGCACATTCAGTCCGCGGCGCGCCAGCTCGATGAGAAACCAGGCCGGAATGACGGCGCCGATCACCACCAGCGGCGGCAGCAGCAGCCAGGCCAGCGCAGAGCTTTCCACGACGCGGAAGAGTCCCACCAGCGGCAGCCAGATCAGCATCGCCAGAGAGGCAAGCGCCAGGCGGCGCTGCCCGGCTGCGGGTTCGGCAGCCGTTGCAACCGGGGGGCGAATCAGCCAAAAAAGCCCCACCAGCATCACCGTGCCGACGAATGCGCTGGTAAAGGCGATGTTGAGGAAAGAACCAGCCGAACCCTGCGGCAGACCGAGCAGCGGGGCGGCCATTGCCAGCCCAAGCACCAGAAACAGCAGGGCTGTTCCCAGCGAAAGGGCTGCTCCGCCGCCCAACAGCACTGCCAGCAGCCAGAAACGCCAGCCGGGTTCGACCTTTGCCTGCATAGAGCCGGATTACTTTTCTTCGATGGTCACGGAGAGGACTTTATCGCCGGGGGGCAGGTCGGCCGGGGCAGCGCTGGCCGGGTCACGCGCCGTCAGCGCTTTGGCAATTTCCATGCCCTCAATCACTTCGCCGAAGATGGTGTAACCGCCGTCCAGCTGCGGCAGCTCGGCATAGGTGATGAAGAACTGGCTGCCGTTGGTGTCCGGGCCGGCGTTTGCCATGCCCACCAGGCCGGGGCGGTCGTACTTGAGGTCCTCGCTGACCTCGTTGGCAAACTGGTAGCCGGGACCGCCAAAACCGGTGCCGGAGGGGTCGCCGGTCTGGGCGACAAAGTCGGGCAGTACGCGGTGGAAAATCATCCCGTCAAAGTAGCCCATGCGCGCCAGAAAGACAAAGGAATTGACCGCCAGTGGGGCTTTATCGGCAAACAGGCGGATTTTGATGTCGCCTTTTTCGGTCTTGAGCGTGGCGGTGTACTGCTTGTCCGGCGAGATGATCATCGGCGGGCAGCGGTCAAATTGGATATCGCGCAGTGTGGCCAGTTTGAGGATGGCATCCAGGGTGGCGGGGTCATAGGGTACCTGATCTTCGGGGACAAAAATCAATTCGCCGTCAATGAATACATACAGGGAAGGCGTTCCGGTCAGACCGATTTCCACCCCTTTTTGAAAGGTGCCTTCCACCTTGCGCACCACCGCCTCGGAGTTGAGATCGCGGCTGAAGCGCCCGGCATCCAGCCCGATGGAAGCCGCTTGTTGGTTCAACCATTTTTCAAAGTCGGCTTTGGACTGCGCCGTCCAGACCTGCCAGTTGGCCTGATCGAACAGAAAGTCGTGCATCTCCCAGAATTTGCCCTGCAGCCCGGCGGCTTCGGCGGCCTGAGCGGCGAGAAGGGACTTGTCGTGCGAGGTCAGCGGAAAATGACGGAAGATGACCCGCACCTGATCGGGGTTGGCTTGCTCAAATTCTTTCAGAAAACCGGCTGCCTGCGAGCAGTATGGGCACTGAAAATCGCTGTATTCCACCAGCGTCAGGCGGGCATTCTTTGCTCCGCGCGACCAGTCCGCATCGCTGACCGGCGGCAGGTTGACCGAGGCCGGATCGCGCGGGTCGGGGAACAGGCTGAAGAGCGTGCAGGCCATGGGGGTGCCTTCCGGCATGGGGCGCGGCGTGCGGGTCGGCACGGCGGTAGGTTCAGCCGGGGTGGCAGTGGCCTGCGGCGCACATGCCGAAAGCAGCAAAGCAACCAGTAAGGTTATCCACAACAGGGGGTGTTTCTTCATTGTCAAATACCAAAAACCTTTCTTATCCAGAATATGGGGCGGTTTGCGCCCGCAGGCGCGCCAGCGTGTGCTGGCGCAAGAGCGATTGTACCGCATCCGGCGGTTGTGCGGCATCCACGATAACCCAGCGCCGCGGGTCTGCCGCGGCTATCTGCCGGTAACCGGCGCGCACGCGCTGGTGAAATTGAGCATCACAGGCATCCAGGCGGTTCCACTCGCCTTCTTTCTGCTTGCGGCGCAGCCCGATGAGCGGGTCCACATCCAGCAGAAAGGTCAGGTCGGGCTGTAAACCGCCGGTAGCAAAATGCAGCAACTGCCGCAGGGTATCCAGATCAACGCCGTGACCGTAGCCCTGATAGGCGAGGGTGGAATCGGCATACCGGTCGCACAGCACAATTTTGCCGTCAGCCAGCGCCGGGCGGATGACCTCCTCCACCAGTTGAGCGCGCGCCGCCAGAAAGAGCAGAATCTCGGTGCGCGGGTGCATGGCCGTATTGGCAAGGTTCATCAGCACGGCGCGTACCTGTTCGCTGATCGGCGTGCCGCCCGGCTCGCGCAGGGTCAGCACGTCCCAGCCCTGACTGCGCAGGAAATCAGCCAGCGGGTGAATTTGGGTGGTTTTGCCGGCGCCTTCCGGTCCTTCAAAGGTGATGAACAAACCCAGCAGCGTGCCTTTCTCATTTCGAGAGTATGCGTTGAATTGTACTCCAGATTTGGATGGCTGGACAATGGGTTGGTAAAAGTAACCCATGGCTTTCTCAAAGTCGAAAACGGTCAAACCGCAGCCGGCGGGCGCTGACCGATGTCTATTCGGAATAATCCACGAATGCGTCCAATCGAGCGCTTTTGCCCCCTCCTGCGCCTCCCCCAATATCGCCAAAGCGATATTGGGGGAGGTCGGTGGGGGTTGTTTTGTAGTGGGCTCATAAAACTGGACACAAAAATAGCAAAGCTAAGGGGTATTTTCCTAATCCGCCGGTGTGACTGCTGGGGCGGCCTCGTTCACCCGCACCTGCCGCACCAGCCAAACCGCCAGCAGGTTCATTGCCAGGGCAGCGATCAGGTTTCCGCCAATTCCCACCCCGTTGAACAGCAGCGGAGCAAACTGCGTGCCGAGCGCGCGCCCCAAAGCGGCCATCGCCAGGGTGCTGGCCATGACGGTTGCCCGCAGGGCAGGCAGCGCTTCGCTCATCAGCGGCAGCAGCGAAACCAGCGAAAATTCAAACGAGAGGTAAAACAAAAACAGGCCGGCCAGCGCGCCCCACGCCTGCCCGCCCAGGACAAACATGACCACCGCCGCCAGCATGTTCACCAGCAAACCGGCACGCACCGACCAGACCTTGCCCAGCCGGTCCACCAGCGCTGCCGAAAGCCCCTCTCCGCCCATCTCCGAAAGCCCAATCAACACCGCGGCTGCTCCCAGCGCCGCCAGTTGAAAGTTGAAACGCTGCTCCAGCCACAGGCCGAACACCAGGTTGACCGTTTCGTTGGCGGCGGTCAGCAGCAAAATGGTCAGCAGACCGGCGCGGGCCGGGGCCGAACGCAGCAGCAGCCCCAATGGAAGCGGCGGAACGCCGGACTGGCTGGACGGTTCGGTGCGGCGGTTGTGGGGCGGCAGGATGCGCCACACAGCCACCATGCTCAGCGCCCCCAGCAGCGCCAGCGGCAAAAACGGGGACTGCCATGCCCCGCTGCGTCCGAGCAGCACCCCCACCAGCGGCACGCCGATGATGAACGACAGCGACCACGACAGTTCGGTGATGCCCATCACCCGCCCGCGCCGTTCGTAGGCCACCCGGTCACCCAGATAGGCCTGCATGGCCGGCAGAAAAATCATGTAGGCCAGCGCCATCAACGGCAGGCTGATGGCAAAACCGGTATAGGTGGGCAGCACGACCACCGTCAGCGCGCCGATGGTGAACAACCCCATGCCCAGCAGCATACTCACCCGCCGTCCGTAGCGGTCGGCAATCGGGGAAAGGAACGGCCCGGCAAAGGCGATCAACGAGCGCAGCGAAAGCACGAGCGAAATTGCCGGCAAACCAACTCCCAACCCGCTTTGAAAGAGCGAAAGGTAGGGGTACACCATGCGGTAACTGGTGTTCAATACGCTGCGGATGAGGGTGAATACGGCGACCTGTGCGCCCAGTTTCGGCGGTGAGGAGGTTTTCATGCGGCTTTGTGAACGGAGCGTTTCAACAGCAGGCTGAGCTGGGCGCCGCTCAGCAGCGCCAGCCCCAGCAGCAGCCCAAAGGTGAGCCGAATGGCAAACGAACCCGATTGGGCGACCGGCGAGTCGGGGTGGAGGATGTTTTCCGCCCCGCCCAGCGCCAGCCAGAGCGCCAGCCCAAAGGCTGCGTTGGCAAAACCGGTCAGGCGCGGCTGGTCGAGCACCAGCAGCCCGCTTTGCAGCAGCACCCCCACCACACCAAAGGTAAAGGGAATGCGCCAGCGTGGTTCGTCCCAAAAGATGCCGCCCCAATTTTGCCACTGCACCAGCAGGGACATGGGCAGGTAAGTCAGCCAGAAGAGCAAACCGCTCCAGCCCAGCGCGCGCGACCAGTCCACCCAGCGCGCGGGGGAGAGGATGGCGGCCAGCCCGCACAAACCGGCAGCGGCAAACAGCAGTTTTCCGCTCCAAACCCAGGCGCCATGCAGCAACACCAGCCGCAAGTTGGCGCCTAATGTGCGTTCAGCCGGGCCGAAGGCGGTCAGCACGGCAATCAGCGTGAGCGTAATGAGCAGTGAGAGGACAAGCCGGCGCCGGACGGTCATTCTTCCGAAATGGCGGGGGCGCTCTGGCTTTGCGGCTGCATGCCGCCGCACCACAGGCGCATCAGGTGCTGGTAGAACTGTACCATGCGCCCCAGTCCCGCCACGCTGATGCGTTCATTCACGCTGTGGATGCTGTCCAAATCCTCACGGGTCATCACCACCGGCGTGAGGCGCAGCACATTCTCGCACAGGCCGGTGTAGTAACGGGCGTCGGTGGCGCCCATCACCAGATAAGGCGCGGTTACCACGCCGGGAAACACCTCGCGCACGGCGCGGCTCAGGCTCTCGAAAGCCGGGCTGTCCGGCGAGGTTAGCGGGGCTGCTTCCCAGGAGCCCTGCGGGACAACTTCAATTAGAACATTGCGGTCATTGACCACCTGGCGAACGTACTCCACCGCCGATTCAATCGAATCACCCGGCAGCAGGCGCAGGTTGACCAGCGCTTCGGCGGTTGGCGGAAGGACGTTTTCCTTGACGCCGCCGCGCACAATGGTTACCGCAGTCGTGGTACGGATGGCGGCGTTGGTTTTCGGGTCGGCCGAAAGGCGGCGCTTGAGCAGACCGCCGAACAGCCACGGGTTGGCAAAGACCAACTGCAAAGCCGGCGAAGCCGCTGCGCCGATGGCGCGGAAGGTTTCGCGCAGAAAGACGGTGGATGCCGGGAAGGGATGATCTTCAATGGCGGTGATGGCGCGCGCAAGGATGCCGATGGCGGTGCTGGGCGGCGGCGCGGAAGAATGTCCGCCGGGCTGATCCACCCGCAGGCGCAGGGTCAGGTAGCCCTTTTCGCCGATGCCGATCAAAGCAACCGGCAGTTCTACCCCCGGCAGCATGCCCTGCACGATGGCGCCGCCTTCGTCCAGCACCACTTCCAGCTGCTCGCCGCGTTCGGCCAGCAGAGCGGCAATTTGGGCTGCGCCGCGTCGTCCGCCGGTTTCTTCATCCTCACCGAAGGCAAAGTAAAGGGTGCGTTCCGGCTGAAAACCGGCTTTGATGAGCTGCTCGGCGGCTTCCATCAGGGCAATCAGCTGTCCTTTGATATCCAGCGCGCCGCGTCCCCACACCTGCTCTTCGGCAACCTCACCGCTGAAGGGCGGGTGCTGCCACTGATCCAGGCTGTCCTCGGCGGCCGGCACCACGTCCAGATGGGCGCAAAACAGCGCAGCGGGCAGTTCCGGGTTGCTGCCGCGCCAGCGGTAGAGCAGACTGAAATCGGAGACCGTCTGGCGTTCCAGTGTGGCGTGCACGCGCGGGTAAAGCGTTTCCAGCGTGCGGTGCAGCTCGTAAAACGCCATGGCGTCCGGCGGCTGATCATCGTAGGAAACGGTTTTGGCGCGGATTGCCAGCGAGAGATGACCGGCGGCAATTTCGGCATCCACTTCCGGCAGTTCGGCCGGTTCAACCGGCTCCGGCAGGCGCATGAAAAGGCTGGTGCGAATCAGGATAAAGGCGGCCACAAAGATCAAAACCGCCAGCACAGGTATCAATATGGGGAGCAGCATGAGGTTTTCCTCCGGGGAGAGCGAAATCGGTGCCTGCGGCAGGGGTTCAATAGTCGCCGCTGGCGAGCAGTTCGTGCAGGCGCGGGTGGTCGGCATACACCCCGCGGTATTCGGGCGGCAACAGGGTAGCGATGCGACACATT
>NZ_DAOUBL010000182.1:0-19128 GCF_034432615.1 Bellilinea sp.
ACTGGATTCGCAAGATGGCACTGGAACACGGCATGATCGAACCGTTCGTAGATCATCAAAAGCGCGACGGCGTCATCTCCTACGGTCTATCCTCTTATGGATACGATATTCGTGTTGCCGATGAATACAAAATTTTTACCAATGTGTTCTCGGCCGTGGTTGACCCGAAATCCTTTGATACCAAATCCATGGTGGATTTCAAGGGGGATGTATGTGTAATCCCTCCCAACTCTTTTGCGCTGGCGCGCACGGTGGAGTACTTCCGTATCCCGCGCAATGTGTTGACCATTTGTGTTGGCAAAAGCACCTACGCTCGCTGTGGAATTATTGTCAATGTAACCCCTTTTGAACCGGAATGGGAAGGTTATGTGACGCTGGAAATCTCCAACACCACCCCGCTGCCCGCTAAAATTTACTCAAACGAAGGAATTGCGCAGGTGTTGTTTTTCGAGGGAGATGAACCTTGCGAAATTTCCTACGCCGATAAAAAAGGCAAGTACCAGCGGCAGCAAGGCATCCTCCTGCCACGGTTATAGCGATCCCTTATCATTAATCAAACGGCAAGGAATAAATGCCGACCTTTCATCACGCCCAATATGATTTGAGCATCAACCCTGATCAGGGTTGGTTTTCGGTGACATCCCGCCAGTATCCTATCCGGCTGGAACAAATTCGGTTGAACATCACTTTTACCGCAAACAACCGCCGGCAGGATCTCCTCAGCATCTGGCAAACCCACACAGCAACCGAAGGTGAAATTCACACCCCCCTGGGCAGATTGCGGTCATTTACAATAGACAGTACACTTCCAATTGGCGGGTTGAAAACCCGCATCGAGTTTGCTTTTGCCGATCACCTGCCATTTTTATTGTGGAGATTGTTTCTCTCCAATTTGGGGGAAGAACCCGTTTGGATTGAACGCATCGAATTGATGCGAGTCGGCGGAATGCAGTCCGACAGCCGGCTGGATTTTGGCAGACCATTCACTGCCAGGGATTTCTGGTTCTACAGCAATGGCTGGCAGTCGTGGTCTTATACCGCCGCTTATCCCGCCACAGCATCCCTGCGTCGCTCGCGGCTGGGCGCGTTTCAAAAACCGATGGTCATTAACGCCGGGACACCCGATCTCAAGCAAAACGGTTATTTTACCTCTGACTTTTTTGGCATTCTAACGGATGCAGCCCAGCACACAGCCATCCTTGCCGGTTTTCTCTCCCAACGTGAGCATTTCGGCAGCCTTGAAGCCGTTCTTTACGATCAACCAGCGTTACGCCTGTGGGCAAACGGCGATCACACTCTGCTGGAAAGCGGCTCAACGATGCACACCGATTGGGCGGTTTTGTTGATCGGTAGTGCGGACGATGCCGGCATTTTTCAGCCCTACCTTCATGCTGTCGCCCAGGAACATGATGTCCACATTCCCAAAGAATCTCCCTCCGGCTGGTGTTCCTGGTATCACTTTTACACCCATGTTACCGCTCAAAACGTTGAGGAAAATCTGAATACACTCCTCCA
Source organism: Bellilinea sp. (assembly GCF_034432615.1). Classification (GTDB taxonomy): domain Bacteria; phylum Chloroflexota; class Anaerolineae; order Anaerolineales; family Anaerolineaceae; genus Bellilinea. Next base: position 1,516 of record NZ_DAOUBL010000182.1, read on the forward strand.
GTTAAAACCGAGCCTGCCATTGGAATTGATTCAAATTGACGATGGGTTTGAATCGCAGGTTGGAGACTGGTTCACCTTCAAACCCACCTTTCCAGAGGGGGTAGCCCCACTGGCCGAACAAATTTCACAGGCAGGTTTCTCTCCCGGTCTTTGGCTCGCCCCATTCATCGTCCATCCTCAATCTCAACTTGAGCAGGAGCATCCCGATTGGTTGCTGCGCGACCGACGCGGGCGGCCTGTCAACGCCGGCTTCGTGTGGAACGCCTTTGCTCATGGGTTGGATTTGACCGTCCCGGCGGCATTGGAATACGCCTGTCAGGTCGTAGATACTGCTGCTCACGAATGGAAATTTCCTTACCTGAAACTGGATTTTATCTATGCTGCCGCTCTGCCGGGCGTTTACCACAATCCCACGCTCACCCGCGCACAGGTATTGCGGCGCGGCATGCAAGCCCTGCGTCAGGCAGCTGGCGAACAGACCTTTCTGCTGGGCTGCGGCGCACCGCTGGGCAGCGTTTTAGGACTGGTGGATGCCATGCGCATCGGTGCGGATGTCAGCGGTGACTGGCTGCCCGCCTTCAACAATATCCGTTTTCCCTTCAAACATGAACCGCACATGCCCTCTGCCCGCAATTCGATCAACAACATCCTCACCCGCGCCCCGCTGCACCGCCGTTGGTGGATTAACGATCCGGATTGTCTGCTGGTACGCCCCGACACCCGCCTTTCCCTCTCCGAAGTGCAAACTCTGGCAACGGCTATTGCCCTGACCGGCGGTTCGTTACTGCTGTCCGATGATCTGCCCGCCCTGCCGCAAGAACGCATCCGTCTGGCACAGGTGTTGCTGCCGGTAATCGGCCAAACCGCCCAGGTTCTGGATTTGTTATCCAGCGAAATGCCCACCCTGCTGCGTCTGGATTTGGAAGGCGCTTTTGGCAGCTGGCATCTGCTGGCACACTTTAATTGGGAAGATACCCCCCAGCCATGGAATTTTGAACCGCAAACTTTCCATCTGACGGGAAAAGGTTATCATCTTCATTCTTTTTGGGACGACAACTCCTTTACCTGTCGAACGGGAGAAACCGTAAACTTTCCGCCCATTCCACCCCATGGGGTTGCCTTACTGGCCGCCTACCCCCAGTCTGAAGGGATCACTTACGCAGGCAGCAGCCTTCACATCAGTCAGGGGTTAGAAGTCAAACGGTGGCAATTTCTGGAAGATGGCCTGGATCTAGAACTTGACTTAGGGCGGTCTTTTGAAGGCTGGTTTGAACTACTGCTAAACCAAACGCCTCAGTCGGTGAGCGGGGATGTACTTCGCTGGCAGGAAATGGGCAAGGGACGCTTTCGGTTTTTTGTTCAGTCCGAAGGCATCCCTTGCAAGATTAGGATTGTATCGAGGTAATTAATCGCTTTTTTCAGCGGTTGCTGCTGGAATAGTCGCTTTTCGGCGCTTTCTCCAGCGCAGCAAACCACGAACGATGAAGAAAATCACCAACCCAATCGGCAAAGCAATCGGCAGGCAGAACAATACTGCCCAAATCACCCCGCTGGCAATGGTTTGATACGCATCAATCAGGGCCTGAATGGCATCCCGCGCCACACCCTCCGGCTTCCAACCACCTACAGTAATCGGAGCAACCGTCTCCTGAGCCTGCAGGTTGACCGAAATGGCTGACATGGCTGCTGATTCTTCATAATATTTAATCTGGCCCTTCAACACTTCAATCTGCTCCGTAACGTTGCGCAGTTCGTTCAACACATTGAGTACATCTTCGGTTTTCGTTGCGGTTTCCATGATCTTGCGCAATTGCTCGGCAGCATCTTCCAGAGTGCGCAAACGGGATTTAAGATCGGTATATTCGGCAGTTACATCCTGTCCATTGATATTTTCGGATAGAACGTCGGTCCGCGGGTCATCTACCAGACCCTTGATCTTCTCCATTGCCTCATTCAGCTTGAGGGCAGGCACCCGCACAGTGACATTTCCTTCCAAAACCAGATTACCGTTGGCCAACCGCCGCTGGTAAAGATTGGAAGTGACCACGAATCCACCCATCCCTTCCGCCATGGAGATGATTTCATCCATCGCTTCCCCTGGGTCACGCACCACTATACTCAAATTGGCATTGCGGATGACCAGCCGTTCGACAGGATTAGGCAGTCCAGAACTGACAACCTGCTCCTTCTCAATCGTCCTTGCGCCTTCTGAATATACATCCGCAGCCGGGGGAGCTCCGGCATATATTTCGGGTGGCATAATTTCAGGAACAGATTGTTTTTCACTGCGTGCGGGGGCACACGCTGTCAGCAGGGTCAACAACATCATGATGACCAGACTTTTCTTGAACATGGAACTCCTCCTGAGTGAAAAGGGCTTCTCTATGCCCTATGACGAAGGGGAAGGCAGATTAGTTCCCTTTACCAGCCTTCTTCTAACCGTGAGGCGTGTCTTGAGGGCAAGCCGGCCGCCAGTATTTTCTGTTGCACAGCACGGATGTCATATTCAACCCGCCGCAATTCCCATTGCTGACTCTCCGGCATGTAGATTGCATAGGCAGCCCGCACATCCCGGTCACGGGGTTGGCCAACCGAACCGGGATTGGCAATGGAACGAGGAATCAGGCGAATCTTTTGATTCGGCTGAGGAATCATCCAATCCACATATCCCTCATCTTTGCCATTCCCATTGCGATTAAAGTAAGTGTACATCACCGGAATGTGGGTATGACCGACCAGACAAAAACTGGTCGTAAAGTGCGAAAAATTTACCTGAACGGTGTTCAAATCCAGTAAATATTCCCAAATAGGATTTCGGGGACTGCCATGTGTAAGGGTTATGTCATCAAATTCCACCTTTTCCGGTAAATTCGCCAGCCATTCCACATCATCCGCAGATAACTGCGCCCGTGTCCACTGAATGGAAAGGATGGCCTCACGGTTAAAGGCATACAGATCCAGCTTGCCGGTCACAGCGGCGTCGTGATTTCCCTGCACGCAAATCAGGCCCGGTAAATTCGCAATGCGGTGAAGGCATTCCTTTGGCTGTGGGCCGTAGCCAACCACATCTCCCAAACACCAGACAGTATCCACCTTACCTGCATCCCGCAAGACCGCCTCTAAGGCATCCAGGTTACCATGAATATCCGAAAGCACCAGTACGCGACTCAATCTTCTCTCCCCACAGGAAGTTCTTATCCTGCAAGTTTAACACATTTCAGCATTAATGTTTTCAACCTGATTGGGAGAATTTCGTCTGTTCCGCCGGAAGTTCCAGCCGGCGTACTTTTTCAATGATCTCCGCCGCATAATCGAAGCGGTTAAAAGCCGGCATCAGGTAAATCCCCTGCGCAAAGTTGGCCATCTGCTCAATCAATTCAAAAGCAATATCAATGCCGGTTTGGGCTGCCCGCTCTCCCGCAGCAGCAATACGATCATGAATTTCCTGTGGGATGTTCACACCGGGCACTTCATGTTGTAAAAAGGCGGCATGGCGCGCAGAAACCAACGGCAAAACGCCCACCAGTAATGGGGTATGGAAGTGTTCAATTTCACTTTTGATACGTTCCAGAAAACTCACAGCCGGCTTCAGGTCATAAATGGGCTGCGTCAAAATAAAGTCAGCTCCGGCGTTCAACTTGCGGCGCAAATTTTTTAGCTCGCTTTCCGGGTTGGAAGGAGTCAGGTTGAGCGCACAACCCACAAAAAAGGAAGTTGGCTGCCCAATATCAACTCCCGCATGATCCACACCGGCATTGAAGCCCTGTTTGATTAATTTAATTAAGCCGGAAGGCACCAGATCGTAATTATCCATTGCGTCCGGGTAATCTCCAATAGCGGTCGGGTCTCCCATCACCACAAACACATTTCGAACACCCAGCGCATGAGCTGCCAGCAGATCTCCCTGAACCCGCAGCAAATTACGCCCCCGCGTGGGAAAATGCAGCACCGTTTCAATTCCAACTTTCTCCTGAATCAAACGGCATACCGCCCACGGGCTCATGCGCATCCTTGCCATGGGACTGTCAGCCACATTGATAACGTCCGCACCGGCCTCAGCCAGCAGACTGGAACCAGCCAGCAATTTTTGGGTGGTCAAACCGCGCGGAGGATCCATTTCAACCGCCACCACAAAGCGACCGTCCATCAGTTTTTGTGCCATCTGCGTGGGAGCCTGCCTTTCCTGATTGGCTTCTTCCCTTTCAACCACTGCTAACGAAAAACCGTTGCTAAACTTTTCCAGTGGACGGGTTTCAATGGCCTGACGCATGACCGAAATATGCGCCGGTGTTGTCCCGCAGCAGCCGCCAACCAGACTGGCGCCGGCCTGCCAGAAGGCCAGTGCATACTCCCCGAAATACTCAGGCGAAGCCGGATACATAATTCGCCCGCCAACCTGTTCGGGCCAGCCAGCATTCGGCATCACCGAAAAGCGTGCCTCCGGCAAAGCAGCGTGCATTTGTTTGAGGATGCGCAGGATTTGATTTGGCCCGCCCGAACAGTTGATTCCAATCACATCCGCCCCGGCTTCTTGAATGCCGCGCGCTACCTTGATCGGGTCATCTCCGAGCAATGTGCGGTCATCGCGGGTGAAAGTCATCGAGGCTACTACCGGCACATGCGGGTTAATCTGCCGCGCCGCGGAAATTGCCTCGCGTATTTCATATAAATCTGTCATCGTTTCGATGATCAACAGGTCAACCCCTGCCTCGATCAATGCGGCGATCTGTTCAGCAAATACCTGCCGCGCCTGTTCCGGCTGCACTCGGCCAAAGGGAGCCAGGCGCACCCCCAACGGTCCAACATCCCCGGCAATCAATACGTCTTTGAAAGACGCCATCACCACCCGCCGCGCCAGTTCCACTGCAGCGGCGTTGATTTCGGCAACCTGATGTTCCAATCCGTGATGCGCCAGCTTGAAGCGGTTGGCCCCAAAGGTGTTGGTCTGAATGATCTGAGATCCGGCATCAATATATTCGCGGTGAATGGCTGCCACCAGCGCCGGATCGGTCAGATTGAGTTCGTCAAAGCAGCGTTCAAAAGAAACGCCGCGCTGATTGAGCAATGTTCCCATTGCCCCATCGGAAAGCAGAGGGCGCTGGCTGGTTTGCAGTAAATCCAGAAATTTTGAGTCTTTCATCTTACACCTCTAAGCCCGCATGAGTTGTTCGACCCGGCTCTCACCCACATTGAAGTACTTCGCCTGCGGGTGATGGACAATGATCGCAGCCGTAGATTGCTCCGGCACCAGTTGATAAGCCTCCGTTAGGCGCATCCCCAATTCGGATTCAGCCGGTAAGAGCGAGAAAACCTTTTGATGATCGGACAGGTCGGGAATGGCAGGATAGCCCCACGAGTAACGCTTACCCTGTCCTGCCGGAAGGCCCAGTTCGCGGCGGATATGGCGGTGCAGGTACTCTGCAGCGGCTTCTGCCGTTTGAACCGCCAGCCCGTGAACGAAATAGGCTTCGCTGTAATCCCCTTTGGATTGCAGTTCCTCAAAGCGTTGAGTAGCTCCTTCGCCCACTGTCACAACCTGAAAAGCCACCACATCCATCTGTCCGCTTTCCAGCGGGCTGAAGTAATCGGCAAGGCATAAAAATTCCCCATTGGACTGACGCGGGAAGGAAAAACGTACCAGTTCAGCCGGGCTGCCCTGTTGAACGCTGCCCGGTTCATACACAATCAAATCATTGCCTTCCGCCTGCGCCGGAAAATATCCATAAACACCCTTCGGTTTCAACCAGCCGGTACGGATGGCATCTCGTTTCATCTTTTCAAGCCGTTCTTCATAAGTGCGCTGCAGTTCTTCCCACGCTTCGCCATGCGTGTTCTTTGCTCCCCACGAAAGGCGGAACAATTCATTCTTAAACAGGCATTCAAAGACCGCTTCCAGCGGCATACTGCGCACCACCCGCACCCCCCACGACGGCGGACGGGGTATGCTGACGGCCGGCGAAACGGAAGAGCGACGAACATTCACCGGACTTTCCTCCGTTGCAGTTTGGCGGCCCAGTTCAATCTCCGATTCGCGGCGGATGGTTTCCAGCAACTTTTGGCGTTCTTGCGGGTGCACCAGCGCGTCCATGGTTGCCAACCCTTCAAACGCATCTTTGCAATAGAATACCCCGCCGGGATAAAGATCTCCGCTCTCGGTCATCAAAATGCGGCGTCCAAAGCGGCGGTTAATCGCCGCTCCGCCAATCAGCACTGGAAAGTTCAAACCACGGCGGTGCAGCTCGTTTACGATCAACGGCATTTGCTTGCTGGTGCTGACCAGTAACGCACTCAAACCAATTGCCGTGGCATTCACCTCCACCGCTTTGGAAATGATTGTTTCAGCCGTCACCTGCTTGCCCAGATCTATCACCTCGTAGCCGTTATTCACCAGAATTGTCTTGACCAGATTTTTACCGATGTCGTGCACATCTCCATATACCGTCGCCAGTACCATCAACCCCTTGCTGACACCGGCTTTCTTTTCGAGGTAATTTTCAAGGTGGGCAACCGACTTTTTCATCACCTCAGCCGATTGCAGTACAAACGGTAAAATCAACTCGCCGCTGCCAAATTTATCCCCAACCTCCTTCATCGCCGGCAGCAGCACATTGTTGAGAATGTGAACGGCGGTTTCATGCCGGGTTGCGTGCATTCCGCGTTGGATAATCTCATCAATATCCGCCTCCACCCCCTCCTTCTGACGGTGCAGAATGCGCCAGTGCAGCCGCTGTTCGGCGGTCATCGCCTGTAATGCCGCCTGAGTTTGGGATGTTTTACCCTCACTTTCGGCCCCGCTTCGCTCGATATGAGCGATGAATCGCTGCAGCGCATCCGTACGGCGGTTGAAAATCAAATCCTCAGCAAGCGCACGCTCTTCATCCCCAACTTCAGCGTACGGCGTAATATGGGCAGGGTTCACAATGGCCATATCCAGTCCGGCCTGCACACAGTGAAAAAGCATGACGCTGTTGAGAATCGCCCGGGCACGCGCTCCCAGACCAAACGACACATTGCTGACACCCAATGAGGTCAGCACACCCGGCAGCTCGGTTTTAATGCGGCGAATGCCCTCAATCGTTTCAATGGCAGAGGTGGCAAATTCCGGATCGCCGGTAGCCAGTGTAAAGGTCAAAGCATCAAACACCAGATCGGCAGGGCGTAATCCATGTTCTTCCACGGCAATTTGATAAATACGGCGCGCCACTTCCAATTTGCGCCCGGCCGTTTTTGCCATGCCCTGCTCATCAATGGTCAATACAATCACAGCGGCATTGTACTTGCGGGCCAGTGCAAACACACGATCCGCCTTTTCCCTTCCGCCTTCCAGATGGGTGGAATTGATCAGGCAGCGTCCTGGCGCGGTTTGCAAGGCGGCTTCCAGCACATCCGGCTCGGTGGTATCAATCACCAGCGGTACACGCACCGCCGGCGCAAGTTTCTTGATCACCTTGCGCATCGTTTCCACCTCGTCAGCTCGTTCAGTCAATGCCACACAAACATCCAGGCCGTGCGCTCCGGATTCGACCTGTTCGTAGGCAATTTCCAGAAGATCATCGTAACGTTCTTCCAGAATCAACTTCTTGAACTTGCGCGAACCCTGCGTGTTCAGACGTTCGCCAATCAAAAAGGGGCGCGGTTCCTGCAGCATGGGCTGCGCCTGCATTGCCGAGGCAAGGCGCGGGATATGCACTTGAGGACGCGGCGGGCGCGGTTTGTGGCCAACTTTTTCGACCAGCAGACGCAAATGTTCCGGCGTGGTACCGCAGCAGCCGCCAACCACGTTAACGCGGTGTTTCTCAACAAATTCTGCCAGCGCTTCGGCAAACGGCTGCGGTTCGAGGGGATAGACTGCCTGCCCGTCCACATTCAACGGCAGACCGGCATTCGGAATACAGGAAACCGGCAGCGGGCTGATTTCGCCTAAAAATCGAATCGGCTCGCGCATGTGTTCCGGCCCGGTCGAGCAATTCATGCCGATCACATCAACAGCCAGGCCTTCCAATATCGTTTCTACTGCGGAAATATCGGTTCCCAACAGCATCCGCCCGGAAGTATCCAGCGTCACCTGCGCTTGAATCGGCAGGTAAATACCGGTATCCGCAAAGGCGCGGTGAATCCCTTCGATGGCAGCTTTTACCTCCAAGATATCCTGCGAGGTTTCAATCAAAAGCAAATCCACCCCGCCCTCGATCAATCCGCGTGCCTGCTCGCGGAAAACTTCGGCAAGGTCTTCAAAGGTTACATCGGATAACTCCGGATCATCCATCGAAGGCAATTTGCCGGAAGGACCAATGGAACCCGCCACAAAACGCGGGTGATCCGGCGTGCTGTATTCATCTGCAAGCCGGCGCGCCAGCGCAGCCGCTGCCCGGTTAATTTCCGGCACCCGATTCTGAAGGCCGTATTCGGCTAAGGTTATCCGGTTCGAGCGGAAGGTATCCGTTTCGATGACATCCACACCTACTTCCAGAAAAGAGCGGTGCACCTGTTCAACCGCCTGCGGATAGGTAATGACCAGATAATCATTACAGCCCATGGTTTTCTCACCGCCAAAATGCTCGGCGGTCAGGTTCATTTTCTGCAAACTGGTGCCCATTGCCCCGTCGAAGACCAGCACACGCTTTTCAAGAGCATCCAGATAGCGGCGATTGGTGTAGTTTCGTTGCATGAGTTTACCTCCAAAGATATAAAAAAACCTCTCTGGACGAGAGGCACATCATTCCGTAGATCGCTCTCTCATCTTCCAGAATCATCGCAATTTGCGGATTCTGCCGGAGTTGGCACCTGCTGATAGTTTCAGCGGTTGCCGAGGCTTCGTCGGGCCGGTCCCTCCACCTCTCTGGATGAGCGCCGGGATTGTCCCGGTCAATCAGTTATCACAAATTCTACCACATTTAGTAAAAATTACAATCTGCATGTCCAATTTTCAAAATCTGGTCCGCTCTGTGCAACCTGCTCAAAAAATCTTCCCTCGCTCTCGAACGGATAGGATATAATTTTTTGCAGAGGTAACATCGTGGAAAAACAAAATCTTCCGCCTTTCATCCCTTTTCTGGCTTCGGCATTAATTTTGGCCGCGATGGGTTTAGCCGGGCTATTCCTGCTTTTCAACCTGACCTTGCCCACTTTGGCTCCGCGCTGGCTGTTCTTTTTCCTGACCACCATCACCGCCAGCGGTCTTTCACTGCCGGTGATTTATTTTCTTCACTGGCGTTTTCCCAGCCCTACACCGGTTACCGCCGGTATCATCGTTCGACAGGCAATTTGGGTTGGTTTGTATTTCGATTTGCTGGCATGGTTCCAAATGGGCCGCTTTTTGACCCTTCCGCTGGGATTTGCTCTCGCAGCCGGACTCGGCGCGATTGAATTTGCCATCCGCCTTGCCGAACGCAGCCGTTTTGTTGCCGGTGAAAATGAATGAGCTTCGCAGCCTGCCCTCGGTTGACCAGCTATTGCAATCCCCACAAGCCGGGCAGTGGATTGCCTACTACGGCAGGCCCTTAACCCTGAGCGCCATTCGCACTGCTCTGGAAACCATCCGGCAAGGGATGAGAGAATCTCCCCTCACTCCAAACACAGAGCATCTCCTCAGTTTGGTGGAAGAAAACCTCATCCAGTGGACAAAATTAACCCTGCAGCCGGTCATCAACGCTACCGGCGTAATCCTCCACACCAACCTGGGACGCGCTCCGCTCAGTCGGTCGGCGCTGCAATCCATTCAGACCTGTGCCAGCGGTTACAGCACGCTGGAATTTAATCTGGCCACCGGCAAGCGTGGCAAGCGCGAGGTTCATGCGCAACAATTTCTAACCCGCCTGACCGGCGCAGAAGACGCCCTGGTGGTCAATAACAATGCCGCTGCCGTTCTGCTGGCATTGAGCGCGCTGGCACGCCGCAAACCGGTCATCATCTCGCGCACTCAACTGGTTGAAATCGGCGGCGGTTTTCGCGTCCCGGAGGTGATGAAGCAATCCGGGGCAAAGTTGATTGAGGTTGGCACGACCAATCGCGTCCACCTGACCGATTATGAAAATGCCTTGCAAAACTACCCCGGCGCGCTGGTGCTCCACGCCCACCACTCCAATTTTCGCCTGATCGGCTTCGCCAGCGAACCGGAGCTAAGCAGCCTTGCCCAGCTGGCACACCAGTACCACACCATCCTCATGGATGATCTCGGCTCCGGAGCCTTACTGGATACCGCCGAATTTGGGCTGGCGCACGAACCTACTGTTCAGGAGTCCCTGCAAGCCGGTTGTGATCTGGTTTGCTTTTCGGGCGATAAACTGCTCGGCGGTCCTCAAGCCGGCATTCTGGTCGGGAAAGCCGAACTGCTCACCAAAATCAAAAAACATCCCCTCGCCCGCGCTGTGCGGGCAGATAAACTTTGTCTGGCTGCCCTCTCAGCAACCTTGTTTCACTATATCAAAGACGAGGCCCTGAGCGAGATTCCCATCTGGCAGATGATTGCCACCCCGCCGGAGGAAATTCACCGGCGCGCGCTTGGCTGGCAGACTCACCTGGGATTCGGTGAGGTCATCAGCGGGTTTTCGACCATCGGCGGCGGTTCTTTGCCCGAAGAGCATTTGCCTACTTACCTGCTTGCCCTTCCGGTTCCCGGCTGCGACCGATTTCTTGCCCGCTTGAGGGAGGGCAGCCCCGCCATCATTGCACGCATAGAAAACGAACAGGTACTGCTTGACCCGCGCACCGTTTTACCCCATCAAGATCACAGCCTGTTGATCCGGTTGAAAACCCTCCTGAACAAATCCAACTTAATCCCACACTCTGATCAAACCGAGGAGCCCAATGAAAACCCAGATTGATACCCTCATGCAAGAACACCGGATAGATGCTCTGTTGGTTACCGGCAGCGCCATCCACAATCCGGCTATGGTTTACCTGACCGGCGGCGGGCACATCACCAGCGCGGACCTGGTCAAACCCCGTCATCAACAGGCCATCTTGTTTTGCGGACCCATGGAACGCGATGAAGCCGCCAAAAGCGGCCTGTCTGTCCGCCTGTATTCAGATTACCCTCTCAAACCGCTGCTGGAACAGGCTGGGCAGGACTATACCCGCGCCCTCGCCATGCGCTACCGCCAGATGTTGAGCGATCTGGGGTTGAATCGCGGGCGGGTTGCGCTTTATGGACAGGTCGAAATTGGTCCAATCTTTGGCATTCTCAAAGAATTGAGCAATCTGCTCCCCGAGATCGAGTGGGTGGGATTCGCGCGGGACCCGATTCTCATGCCAGCAATGATGACCAAAGAACCACAGGAAATAGAACGCATCCGTCACATGGCACAAATCACCACCGAAGTAGTCGGCCGGACTGCCGATTTTTTAGCTCACCACCGCGTTGAAAATGAAGTTCTGATTCGGCCCGACGGCAAGCCGCTGACCGTAGGAGATGTTAAAAGTCGTATCAATCTGTGGCTTAGCGAACTGGGCGCTGAAAATCCCGAAGGGACGATTTTTGCCATTGGAAGAGACGCCGGTGTGCCGCACAGCAGCGGGAATCCTGCCGATCTTATCCGCCTCGGTAAAACCATCGTCTTTGACATTTTCCCCTGCGAGGCTGGCGGCGGATACTACTATGACTTCACCCGCACCTGGTCGCTCGGCTACGCCAGCGATGAGGCGCTCGAACTGTACCGCCAGGTGCAAAATACCTATGACACCATTGTTTCTGAGCTAACCCTCAACACCCCATTTTCCCACTACCAGCAGCGTACCTGCCAGTTGTTTGAGCAGTTGGGTCACCCCACCATTCAGTCCGACCCGCAAACTCAGGAAGGATATGTTCACAGTGTGGGACATGGATTGGGACTGCGCATCCATGAAATGCCGTTTAGCGGCGCTGTTGCCGGTGATCAGGATGAGCTGGTTCCCGGTGTAGTATTCACCATCGAACCGGGGCTGTATTATCCCTCGCGCGATATGGGCTTTCGAATTGAAGACACTTACGTTGCCTGCGAGAATGGCACTTTTGAACGCCTGGCGGATTATCCGTATGATTTTGTTTTACCAATGCGCACCTGAACCTGTGGTATAAATCAGATATGATGAGCCGATTTTCTTCTGATTTGCCTCCCGCCAGAGTACTGGGTATTGAAACCTCATGCGATGAAACTGCCGCGGCAGTCGTCGAAAACGGGCGTGCGCTGCTTTCCAGCGTCGTAGCCAGCCAGATAGATATTCACGCTCAGTACGGCGGGGTATTCCCCGAGGTTGCATCGCGTCAACACATCCGCACCATCTACGCCATCGTGGATGAAGCCCTTCAGCGCGCCCATTTGGGACTGACCGACATTGATGCCATCGCCGTCACGCGCGGTCCCGGTCTGGCGGGTTCACTGGTGATTGGGGTCAATCTGGCAAAGGGGTTAGCCATCGCTCAAAACCTGCCGCTGATTGGCGTCAATCACCTGGAGGGTCATATTTATTCGGCGTGGTTGTATCCCGCTGATGTCCCCCACCCACCCCCGCCGCCCGAATTTCCGCTGCTGGCGCTGCTGGTTTCTGGCGGTCACACCGAACTGATTTTGATTCGTCAGCACCTCGAATATCAACGCCTGGGCGGCACACTGGATGACGCTGCCGGTGAAGCCTTTGACAAAGTTGCTCGTTTACTCGGGCTACCCTATCCGGGAGGGCCATCCATTCAAAAGGCTGCTCAGGATGGCAATCCGCAGGCCTTTAATTTTCCCCGCGCCCGTCTGGAAGGTACATGGAATTTCTCATTCAGCGGCCTCAAGACAGCCGTTTTGCGCACCGTTCGTGAACTGGAAAGCCGCGGGCGCAACCTTCCCATTCCAGACCTGGCGGCCAGTTTTCAGGCTGCGGTTGTGGATATTCTTTTGCAGAAAACCTTTCACGCCGCAAAAGTCTATCAGGCAAAGGCAATCCTGGTTGCCGGCGGTGTTTCTGCCAATGAAGCCTTGCGAAACGCCTTCCTTTCACAACGCGAGTTCCCGGTTCACATTCCTCCCCTCTCCCTCTGCACCGATAACGCTGCCATGATTGCTGCTGCAGGTTATTTTCATTACATCGCCGGCGAACGCCATCCCCTCAACCTGGATGTTTTACCCAACTGGACGCTCTCGTAATTCAGCGCAACTTTTATTAGCAGAGGACATCTAAACAAATGACCGCCGAGAGCATCCCCGAAACATCCCTATCAGTGGAAGCGTTGAGAAAAGGTGACCGGCACGAGCTGGCGCGAATGGTTGATTTGTACTCAGACAAAGTTTACCGACTTGCCCTGAAGTTCACCAATAATCCTCAGGATGCTGAGGATGTTTTGCAAGAGACTTTTCTGAAAGCCATGCGCGCACTGCCAGAATTTGAAGGCCGTTCCAGCCTTTCCACATGGCTGTACCGCATTGCTGTCAATGAAGCCCTGATGCTCCTGCGTAAACAAAAACCCGATATGGCATTGGATACTCCCGGCGAGGAAGACGACTCAGAAGAAAGCGCACCCTCCAATGGCTTAATTCTGGCGGATTGGTGCTGCCTTCCGGAGGATGAGCTTCTCTCGGAAGAATCACGCCGCTTTCTGGATGAGGCTATTCAACGGCTGCCGGCCACCCTGCGCAGTGTATTCATCCTGCGCGATCTGGAGGGATTGTCCATTCGTGAAACTGCCGAACTACTGGGACTTACCGAAACCAATGTCAAAACCCGCCTTCTGCGTGCCCGCCTGTTTCTGCGCCAGCAGCTTTCCCGCTACTTTGGTGAGCGGCTAAAACAATGGGAGCAAAAATGAACGATCATCTGGATTGTCAGCAATTATTGTCTTCCATTTCCGATTTTGTGGACGGGGAATTAAGCCCGGATTTGTGTCGGCAAATTGAACAGCATCTTACCGAATGTGAAAACTGCCGGATTGTCATCAACACGCTGAGAAAAACGATTGATCTCTACCAGCACCAGCCGGAAAGCGAACATCTCTCCCAGGAGATCCGTCAGCGCTTATTTCTCCGCCTGCACCTGGAGGAGTTCCTTAACCGCAGCAGCGAATAATGTCACTTTTGGGTGGAGTGCGCATCTAAATAACCGGAAGATGGAGCAGTGACTCGGGATGGGCGAAGAAAAACCTGCAAAGCGGCCGAATGTTCACCGCCAGAAGGATCGTTCTTTTTCTTTCACCCTTCAATTGAATCTGCCCAATCAGAATCACAGCCTGCGCCATCCACGTCCCGGCAAAATCTGCCCGGTATGTGGTTTAGGGATAATGGATTACGACGGTTTACTCAACCTTGTATGTCCGGTGTGTGGATTTGGCGAAGGCGGCTGCTTTACCTGATAAAATAGAAATAGACATCCCGTGAGGATGGAAAACTTTTGGAGGAAAAAAATGAGCAAACTTTTAGATGATGAAATCCGCAGTCAGGTGCGGGATGTTTTGAGTGGAATGGTGCACCCGGTTGAAATAATCTTTTTTGGCAACCAGAGTGAACCCTGCGAATACTGCGAGGATACCCGTCAATTACTGGAAGAAGTGACTTCCCTTTCGGATAAACTCACCCTGCAGGTATTTGACCTGAAGAAAGACGCGGTGCTGGCAACACAATATGGTGTAGATAAAACCCCCGGCTTTGTTATTCTCGGTAAATCGGCTGATAATCTGGACGATTATGGCATTCGCTACGCCGGTATCCCCGCCGGACATGAGTTCACCTCACTGATCAACGATATTCTCATCGTATCGAAACGCGACTCGGGGCTTTCGCCCGAAACACGCGAATTCTTGAAAAACCTGAACCAGAAAGTGCTCTTACAGGTCTTTGTTACCCCTTCCTGCCCGTACTGCCCGCGCGCGGTCGTGCTGGCTCACCAGATGGCGCTGGAAAGCCCGATGGTTGAGGCTGAAATGATCGAAGCCATGGAATTCAGCAGCCTGGCTGACCAATTCAATGTTTCCGGCGTACCCCACACGGTCATTAACAGCGGCAAGGGAGAAGTCGTCGGCGCCGTACCGGAAAGTCATCTGGTACAGAAAATTCGCGAAGCGTTAAACTGAAACTGGAGGAATAACCGCATGGAAGCCAAAGCCGTCTGGAAAGGTGATTTGACTTTTGTTGGCAGCGCCGATTCCGGTTTTTCGCTGGTTATGGATACATTCAAAGAAGTGGGCGGTAACGAATCCGGCTTTCGTCCGGTAGAATTAATTGCCATCGGCGTAGCCGGCTGTACCGGAATGGATGTCATTTCCATCCTAAAGAAAAAACGTCAGGAAGTAACCGACTTTGAGGTTCTGGTTCACGCCACGCGCGCTGCAGAGCATCCCAAAAAGATCACCCACATGCTGATTGAATATGTGGTGACCGGTAAAAATATAGACCCGGCTGCCGTTGAACGGGCAGTGCAGCTTTCTGAAGAAAAATACTGTCCCTCAATTGCTACCATACGCAACAATGTGACGATTGAAAATAAAATCGTCATCAAAGAAGGCTAGTTATTCTTTCAAACCATCATGCCCGCTGTGAAAACGCAGCGGGTTTTTTATGGCTGCGACTGAACCTGACTGGTACGATCCGAGCATTCACAGGCGCGCACCGTGCGGCCTGCCCGACTCAAAGTGCCCTGATAAGGCTGATCTCCATTTGCCGCAACCCACCCCTCCAAATTGAAGGGTAAGGCTCCGCCAGCAGGAATCCACTCGCCGTTGTACTTACGGGCAATATGAACATGGGTTCCGGTGGCTCTGCCTCCCTCACAGGAGGGAAGTCCAATCGGGTCGCCTTTGCTGAGCCTTCTCCCGACCGGGGGCAGGGAATCATTTGCCAGATGCAGGTAGAACACCGTCCAGCCAGTGCGCTCATCTCCATCGCCATCCAGATCCAGCACCACCAGCGCATCGCCGCGCCGGGCTATCACCCCATCGGCAACGGCTACGGCAGGCTGTTCACTGATAAGGCAGGCCCCCACCACGCTGGGGGGTGCAAAATCCAGTGCAGCCAGCGGTTCACCCTCCCCCCAACCGGTATGCGGACCACCCGTAAAAGCCCACACCTTTCCAGCCGGGAAGGGAAAACTCATTTCCGGCTGGGTCAGGCTGCCGGGAATGTGCGGCTCAACACCCGCCCATGGATCACCAAACAATTGGATATAAACCCGCAGCAGTCCCTCTCCACTGACCGCATAATCATAAGCTTCCTGTGGCATCATTTGAGCGTAGTAATAATGCAGGGCTACACTGGCGGCGTTTTGCCATGGGTCCGGGTTTTCCAGTCTTCCATCTACATGACGGATTGTCTCCATCTGACCGGTACGCCAGCCGTAATATCCGTTATTGAGGGTATTGGCTGCCCACAATAATTGACGCGCAAGCCCTTTGGTAAATTGATCGCGGTAACCCAGGGGATACAGATCAACATCCCCTGACGGCAGGGGCTGGCTCAGCGCCCCGGTTTGATATTCCAATACAGCCAGCAGTAAGCGCGGGCTGATACTGTACTCGGTTGCAATGGTTTCAATGATTTCACCACCGCGTCGCTCCCGTTTTCCAATATAAAAAGAATAGTCTTTGAACCAGCCGGGCTGTTGGTTGACAAATTCTTTTACATCAAAGCCAATTTGAGCCGGACCATTAATGAACAACGGATCAGGCAATATTTGAAAAGGACTGCCCCACAATGGCCGATAGTAAATGGGAATTTTCATCGGCATTCCCGGCGGCATTGTGGTTGCATCCGGCGGGATAAAGGGATTGGCCTGTAAAATTTCGCGCACAGTGGTATTGAAACGGGCAGCCAGAGCCGGAAGCGTATCGCCTGTCTGGGCAGTGTAGTCCACCAGTGTGCCGGGAGCATACGGTTCACGGGTTGGCAAAGGGGTTGGCAAACCTCCCTCTCCCGGTGTTGCCGGAATCTGGATTAAATCTGCCTCTTGATTTGGATCACTGACCTCAACCTGCGGCAGGCAGGCTGTCAAGATGAACAAGAATACCAATAACCACAAAGATTTTCGTTTCAGCAAACGCTTAATTTCCACCATTCGAACGGCTGATGCGTGTTTCAAACGACCCACAGGTGCAGGCATTGATCACCCGCCCGTCTTTCACCAGACTACCTTCATAAGGATTTTTACCAGCCACCGCCCGCCAGCCATCCAGCACAAAGGGCAGCGGGCCATCTGCCAAAACCCACTCCCCATTATACTTGCGCGCAATGTGAATGTGGGTGCCGGTTGAGGTGCCGCCTTCACAGGATGGATGACCAATCAGGTCACCTTGCTGCACCCACGTGCCAACACTCACCCGGTTTTTACTGGCAACATGTAAATATAAAATCGCCCAACCAGTTTGTTCGTACCCATCTCCATCCAAATCCAGCACCACCACCCCCGTATCCGTGCGAACCACCAAACCGCTGGCAACAGCCGTTGCCCAATCATCGGAAATGTTACAGCCGGTTTCCACACTGGCGGGAGCAAAATCCAATGCGGCTCTGGCACCGTCCGGCCCCCATGCCGAATGCGGGCCCCCGGTAAAACTCCACACCCGCCCGGGCAGGAATGGCAGGGTCAATTCCGGCTGGGTCAGGTTGACCGGCAGCAGCGGTTCAACCGCCTGCGCGCGCATCCATGGATTACCGTACATTTTTTCAT
>NZ_DAOUBL010000183.1:0-3307 GCF_034432615.1 Bellilinea sp.
AAAAAAGGGTGATTTTGAAACTCCCCCTTGAATTTTGTACAGAAGGTTGTATCATAACATGAGTTCGGGATAAGATGAAAACCTGGCAGGCAATGCCAATGACCCCCACTTGCACCTCCCCCAAAATCGCAGGGGCGATTTTGGGGGGGCGGGAGGGGGACGAAAAATTCGAAAGTTGATGTAAAAATGATTTATCCCGGATTGATGTTAACAAGCGAAAAATTCTCCTCCAATGATTGAGGGGGATTTTCAATATCAAGCCAAAAGAGGAGAAAAAGCATGGTGCGTCGCAAATGGTTGATCTTTTTGGGGCTGTTGATGCTGGTATTGTCAACGGTTGCCTGTGAATTCAGCGCCAGCACGGCCAATATTGGCGATGCGTGGCTTTCGGACAGCGAGGACGGCGGCACACGGGTAACCACCTTCGCTCAGGATGCAGTCTTTTATGCCTTCGTTGACCTGAAAAATGCGCCCGAGGATACCACCCTGAAAGCCGTCTGGATTGCGGTAGATGCGGAAGGGGTGGATCCTAATTTTGTCATCAATGAAACCGAGTTCACCAGCGGCAGCAATGTGGTGACCTTCAACCTTTCCAACAATAACCTGTGGCCGGTGGGCAAGTACCGCGTCGAAATCTACCTGAACGGCAAACTGGATAAGACCCTCGACTTCAAGGTGCGCTGAACTGCATGAGGTGTTCCACCAATGGCTGATTTTACCCGATACGCAAGCCGATAGATGGGTTAAAGCGGTGTATGATCCTGTGCTGGAACAAATGAGTGAGCGGATTGAGCGCTGGCAGCGGACCAATGACCGGCGCGCAATCTTTTTAAGCTGTTATCAAATGATGACGGCAAACATGCTGGAGGCTATCCGGCGCGAGGAATTTTCCGATGGGGTTTGGGTGAATCACCTGTTGCACCGTTTTGCGGATTATTATTTTATGGCCCTGCAAGCCTATGAAGAGCGGCAGGAAAACATCCCTGCCGTCTGGCAGGTCGCATTCCAGGCAGCCAACCAAAAGAATTATTCGCCGCTGCAAAACTTGCTGTTGGGGGTCAACGCCCACATCAACTACGACCTGGTGTTGACGCTGGAAGAACTGCTGCAGCCCGAGTGGCAGGCATTGAGTTCTGGCCGGCGGGCGATGCGCCGCACCGATCATAACCGCGTCAACCACGTCATTGCCGCTACCATTGATGCCGTGCAAGATCAAATTCTGGAACCGGCCATGCCGGTCATGCAGGTTGTGGATGTCGTCCTGGGGCGAGTGGACGAAGGACTGATCTCCGGCACAATTACCCGCTGGCGGGGCAAAGTGTGGCAGCATGCCGTGTATCTGGTGGAAGCCTCGTCAGAGGATGAGCGCAAGGAATGGGTGCAGCGGGTGGAGCATGATGCACTCCAGACTGCCCGCTGGATTGGTTGGAGGGAATGAGCAAGGTCACAGGCTCAAGCCGGGCGATTCCTTGACATGCCTTTGGGTTGATTTTATAATAAGGGCACGTTCCTCGATAGCTCAATCGGCAGAGCGGGCGGCTGTTAACCGCTAGGTTCCAGGTTCGAGTCCTGGTCGAGGAGCCTTTTTAATTGTCGCCTCCCGTCTACGGCTGCATCCACAACCCCAGGGCGCGGGATAACACCTCAATGCTGCGGCGGTACTCCGCCAGCGAGATGTGCTCGTGGGGGGTATGATCGAGGTTGGAATCGCCCGGTCCGTAGGCTACCGCCGGGCAGCCCCACACCGGTGCCACCAGATTCAAATCGGCGGTGCCGCTTTTGAGGGCAAAAGCCGGTTTCCCACCCGCAGCGCGGATGGCAGCCAGCAGCCCGCGCACCACAATTGTGTTCTTTTCGGCCAGGTAGGCCGGCACTTCGTCCAAAAGCTCAAGCCTTGCCTCACCACCCAGCTCGCCAAGCCGGCGCAGCGCCTCGGCCGGCGGCAGCCACAACGGCAAGCGCAGGTTGATCCACAACTCGGCCCAGCCATGAAAGCCGTCCTCCCCCGACTGCATCCGGCGCAGGATGGGCGTGACCTGATCGAACGCCCGCTCGTGAGGCGCGTTCCACTCGTCGGCGGCGGCCATCAGGCGGTTCCAGAAAGTCACCGCGCTTTGCGGCGCGTTTTCCTGCTGCGCGGCCGGGTGCGCCAGGGCCTGCTCCACGCGGTATTTCACCAGCGCGCTGCCTTTGTAGCCCAGCGTCACCCGCTCCCACCCGCTTGGCTCGCCGATGATGGCGTACTGCGGGCGGTACCTGTCCAGTATCCAGCGCGCCCCGCGCGAGTCGCCTTCCTCGCCCACCGCGCCGATCACCACCACTTGCCAGCCGGGCGGTACGGCTGTCTGGCTGGCGGCAGCCACAAAACACGCCAGCGGGCCTTTGGCATCCACCGCGCCGCGCCCGTAGAGCAGGTCGCCCTCGCGCCGCACCGCAATTTCGCCCGCCACCGTGTCAATATGCCCCAACAGCACAATTTGCCGCTCACCTTCGCCGCGCCGTCCAATCGCATTCCCGATTTCATCAACGCCAGCCTCAAACCCCAGCCCGCGCATTGCTTCCGTCAGGTAAGCCACCGCCGCTTGTTCCGCGCCGGTCGGGCTGTAGGTGCGTAACAGACCCTCCAGCAGGGCTACTTCGTCCATTCGGCGGCTTCCTTTGCAAGGACGCTGGCAACGGCTTCCACCACCCGTTCAAGGTCGCTCTTTTCAATCACCAGCGGCGGCAGAAAGCGCATCACCGTCAGGCCGGCCGGCAGCGCCATCACCCCTTCGCTCATCAGCGCCTGCAGATAGGGGGTCACTTTTTGCTTTAACTCGATCCCGACCATCAACCCCAGCCCGCGCACTTCGCGAATCAGCGGCGAAGACAGCCCGCGCAGCTGTTCGATGAACCACGCCCCCAGTTCGGCAGCCCGTTCTGGCAGGCGGTTTTCCAGCAGAAAATTCAGGCTGGCCAGCGCGGCGGCGCAAGCCAGCGGATTGCCGCCGAAAGTCGAACCGTGCGTTTGCGGCGGCAGGCTGCCAATCCGTCCGCCGATCAGCACGGCGCCCATCGGTACGCCCCCGGCGATGGACTTTGCCAGACACACCAGATCGGGCCGCAAATCGTAATGCTGAAAGGCGAACAACCTGCCGGTCCTGCCAAAGCCGGTTTGCACCTCATCCACAATCAGCAGCGCACCGTGCTGGCGGCAGACCTGCTCTGCAACTGACAGAAATTCGGCGCTGGCCGGGTTCACCCCGCCCTCGCCCTGCACCACCTCCACCAGCACGGCAGCCGTCCGCTCACTGACCGCCGCCTGCAG
>NZ_DAOUBL010000184.1:0-3181 GCF_034432615.1 Bellilinea sp.
CTGGATTTATGACCAGATGCTCATCCGCGGTACCGGCGAATACGGCCTGGTGTTCGATCCGTTCACCGGTCTGCAGTACCCCAACCGTGTAGAGAAAGCCGAAGTCGTTGTTCAAGAAGGCCTGCCGGTTGGCAAGACGCTCGACTGGCTGACGCTCGAATTCGCTCCTTCCATTGAAGTACCGGGCGATGCCTGGGCCGATTGGGACGCCGAACAGCAGCGCTTCATCACCGTTGCCGAGAAATACCCTGAAGGTGCCACCGCCCTGCGCAAGAGCACGGTCTACTACCCGGCCGACCTGTATCAGAAGGTCAAATGGCATGACGGCAGTCCCTTCTCTGCGGGTGACGTGGTGTTGGGCATCATCCTGACCTTCGACCGCGGCAAGGAAGCCAGCCCATACTATGACGAATCGGTTGTGCCGGCTCTGGAGTCCTTCCTCTCGTCCTTCAAGGGCGTCAAGATCGTTTCGACCGATCCGCTGGTCATCGAAACCTACTCCGATTTGTGGAACCTGGATACCGAGTTGAACGTTGACTCGTGGTGGCCGTTCTACGCTCAGGGTCAGGCGGCCTGGCACGCACTGGCAATCGGTTTGAAAGCCGACGGCGCCGGTGAAGCGGCCTTCTCCTCCGCCAAAGCGGATGCCAATGAAATCGAATGGCTGTCCTACATCTCCGGCCCGACCATTGACATCCTCAAAGCCAAACTGGACGAGGCGACCACCGAAGGCTTCATCCCCTACGCCCCAACGCTGGGTGAGTTCGTCAGTGCCGATGAAGCGGCTGCCCGCTACGCCAATCTGGCGGAGTGGTTCCGCGTACGCGGTCACTTCTGGGTAGGCACCAATGTGTTTTATCTGGAACGCGCCTTCCCGGTGGAAGGTACCGTCGTGCTGCGCCGCTACAACGACTACTCTGAACCGGCCGATAAATGGCTGCGCTTCTCCGCGCCGCCCATCGCCGAAGTTGAAGTGGATGGTGACGACCGTGTGACCATTGGCAGCGAAGTCTCCTTTGATGTCTTTGTGGACTTCGAGGGGCAGCCCTACCCGCTGGCCGATATTGACAATGTCAAATATCTGGTCTTCGATGCTAACGGTGAACTTTCGCTGGTGGGTCAGGCAGAAGCTGTGGAAGATGGCCTGTTCCAGGTCAAGTTGAGCGCTGAGGACACCGGCAAACTGGTAGAAGGCGCCACCCGCCTTGAGGTGGTGGTGGTTTCCAAACGGGTTGCCGTGCCGTCGTTCGGCTCCTTCCAGTTTGTGACTGCCCCGTAAGGGTTACCCAATTAACCAAGTGGAGGGGCGAGGACAAAACCTCGCCCCTCTCCTACCGGATGAAGGATGAAAAATTGATATGACGGAAGCGACTCAGTCCCCTGTGACGGCCTCCACATCCTCACTTGAAAAGAAAGCCGCAGCCAGTACCTTATCTCGATTAGCCAAGTACACGCTCGTAAAAATCCTCACTCTGGGGATTACCATTGTTATCGGTGTCTATCTGACGATTATCATTGCCAATATGGGGGGAGAAGTAGATAACATTCGCCGCGGCGAAATCCGCGAACGGATTGCACTGGGCGTCAGCATGAATCAGGAAATGCGCCGTCTGCCTGCTGAAGAGCGTAACAAGTTGATCAACGATATGGTGCGCCTTGAAGAACAGCGTTTGGGGATGGACCGTCCGTTTATCTTACGCAGTTTCAGCTACCTGGCAGATGCCATGTCCCTCAATCTGGGGCGCGCCCAGTACCTCACCAGCGACAGCGGTTCTAAAACCGTGCGCCTGATCATTCTGGAACGTCTGCCACCCACCCTGGTTCTGTTCGGCACGGCGAATTTGCTGCTCTTTTTTTCCGCCCTGTTCATTGCGTTGGGACTTTCCCGCCATTACGGCAGCTTTTTCGATCGGCTGGTCATCGCTCTGGCGCCTACTTCGGCAGCCCCCGGCTGGTTTTACGGCATCTTCCTGATTCTCATCTTTGCGGCGGTGCTCAACATCCTGCCTTACGGCGGTATGGTGGATGCCCCGGTGCCGGATACGACCATTGGGTACGCGCTCAGCCTGCTCAAGCACATGATTCTGCCCACCCTGGCGATTTTCCTGAGTTCGATTTTTGTCACCATTTACGGCTGGCGTACCTTTTTCCTCATCTTTTCCAGTGAAGATTACGTCGAGATGGCCAAGGCCAAAGGCCTGTCATCCCAGATGATTGAACGCCGCTACATTCTGCGCCCGACCATGCCCAATATCATCACCAACTTTGCCCTGCTGATTATTGGTTTGTGGTTTGGGGCAATCATTCTGGAAACGGTCTTCAACTGGCCCGGACTTGGCCGCCTGTTCTACCGGGCGATTGGTTTGTTCGATACGCCGGTGATCGTCGGTGAAACGGTGATTTACGCTTACCTGCTGGCGATTACCGTCTTTTTACTGGATTTCATCTACGCGCTGGTTGATCCGCGCGTTAAAGTTGGAGGCGAGGGTCCCAAAGCATGAATACGTTGAAAAATGCTTTTCGCGACATTGCTCAATATCCCTCTGCGGTGGTCGGTTTGGTGATCATCGTATTGCTGGTTGCCTTTGCGATTTATGCCGTGGCAACCATTCCGTATAATGAAGCCATCCGCCTGTGGCGGGGAGGCGAGTCGGTGTGGGGCGACTATCCGCGCAACGCTGCGCCGGTTTGGACGAACTGGTTTTCGGCAGTCAAGAAGCCCGAAACCCTGATCCTGACCACCGATGATGACCGGGTTTTGAAAGAAATTCAGACGGTTGGCAGCAATCAGGAAGTGATCATGCACTATGTTTTCGACTACCAGTATGATGACTTTCCGCAAGAATTGATCATTTTCTTTACCTCGACCTACGATGTAAAACAACCCCACATTTCCATGAAGTGGATCACTCCGGACGGCCGCGAACTGCGCATGAGCCAGATGTCGGTGCGCAGGTCCGACCAGTACCGTTTTGAACTGGACGAGCGCCTCAAGCGGCGGATTAAGGACATGACGATTACGCAGGGGCTGTTTGCCCAGCCGGATGTCCTGCCGCCGACGGTGCTGAAAGGGCAGTACGAACTGCAAATTTCGGCGCTGTTGTTTGAACCCAATGCGGAAGTGGATGCCAAACTGGTGTTGTACGGCAAGGTACACGGCCTGGCGGGCACCGACCACATC
>NZ_DAOUBL010000185.1:0-1956 GCF_034432615.1 Bellilinea sp.
CAAAAAAGTGTTTCTGTTGATAAGCCTGATGGTGATTTTTGCTACCATTCTGGCTGCCTGTGGCACACCGGCTACTCCCACCGCGGATAGTTCGCAGCCACAAAACCCCACGGCTGCCGGCGAACAACCCGCCAAAAAGGTTACTTTGCGTGTGCTGGTTCACCAAAACCCGCCGATGGTGGAATTCATGGAAGCGTTCAACAAACAATTCCAGGACCGCCACCCCAACATCACGGTGGACATGTCCGTGGTCAACGCCAATGACCTCAGCACCGTTTCACAAACCCGCCTTTCGGCGAATGATATTGATGTGCTGGATATTTTTGGTTTTGCCAACGGCGCCCAGCCGTACATGAAGCAGGTGGACCCGCCCAACTGGCAGCAGCTGATCGAAGCCGGTCTGCTGATGGACCTGACCGGTCAGGATTTCCTCCAGTACTACGATACCCCCACCATTAACGATGCCGGTTCCTACAACGGCAAAGTCTATGCTGTCAACCTGGGACGTGTGATTTACAGCGGCATTTACTACAACAAGGCCCTCTTCGAACAATACAATGTCAAAGTCCCCACCACCTGGCCGGAACTGGTCGCCGCATGTGAAACCTTCAAGGGCGCCGGTATTCCCTGCATGACCGCCGGTGGTAAAGACGGCTGGCCGATCTTCGTGGGTGCCTATGGCTTGATTGGGTCAATTTACCCCGATCAGGAAGCGCTGGTCGAAGGATTGTGGACCGGTAAGATCAAGTGGAACGACGAAAAATCGCTGGAAATGTGGCGCAAGATGCAGGTTTATGCCCGTGACATGATGGAAGAAGGCGCCAGCGGTATCGCCGGCGATGCTGCGCCCGGCCGCTTTGCCTCCGGCGCGGTGGCCATGTTCCCCGGTGGTAGCTGGTATGCTCCTGCCATCGAAGCCGCTCAGCCCGATTTCGATTGGGGCTACATCCCCTTCCCCGGTTCCGACAACCCCGAAGACAACAAGTACTGGTTCGGCAAATACGATCAGGGTTGGGCAATTGCCAACAACACCCCCAACAAAGAAGCCGCTCTGCTGTACCTGAAAGAGTTTTCTGAACCCGCCAATTACCAGGCATTTGTGGATGCAGTTGGTTTCATCCCCACCCAGCCGACTGCCAAACTCAACACCAAAATTGGCGCCGAAATTGCTCCTTACCTCGCTAACTTCCGGGTTGGTTACGAACAGTACTGGGTTGCCCCGAAGGGCGCCGGTCAGTATGCCAATCCATGGGCTTCGTACTTCAAACCGTTTGGCACCTTCGATGACCCCGTAGAACTGGCCAATAAGGTTCAGGAAGACCTGCAAGCCGGACTGGATGCCGTGAAGTAAAACTTTACCGAGAAGACTGGGCTTCCTGCTCCGGCGGGAAGCCCAGTTCCTTTCACAGAAAGGAAAGGGTGATCGCATGTCTTACCATTTTGGCCGCGGCTGGTCGAAGTTGACACCGTATCTTCTGCTTTTACCCGGATTATTCTTCTACTTTCTGATATCGCTCGGCCCTTCCATCGCAACCGGATTTTTTTCCTTCACCGATGCCACCGGTATCAAAGGCGCGCCGATCCGCTGGATTGGGTTGGATAACTACCGCGAATTTTTGTTCATGGGACGCGCCTCGCTGGATAATCTGGATGCGCTCAAACGAACCCTGATATTCAGTTTCGTGGTCACCACCGTCCAGTTCACGCTGGGATTGATTGTGGCTTTGATTGTCAATCAAAAGCTCAAATTTACCAACATCTTCCGCACCATTTACTTTATGCCGGTCATCCTTGGGGTGGTCATTCAGGGTCTGATGTGGTCGCTGTTTCTCTACCCGCTGGGCGGCCCTGTGGCGAAATTTCTGGCATTGTTCGGCATGCGCTCGGAGTTTTTGGGCGGTCAGCCTACCGAAGCGTTTGCATGGGTCATCTTTGTGCAAATTTGGGCGAATCTGG
>NZ_DAOUBL010000186.1:0-7159 GCF_034432615.1 Bellilinea sp.
GTTTTGACCGTAAGGAAATACCATCGGGCAGTCCAGCGCAGGTACGGCATCCGGAACGATTTTCTTTGCAATGCCATGGAAGGCGGGCACAATCTCCGCCAGCATCAGGCGTACGCCGGTCAGCAAAATGGTCAACGAAGCACCGAACAGAATACCCTGATAGATGATCCACAAATACCAGATTGGCTGGGAACCGCCGGAGAAGGTTTCGGCAGCCCAGGCTGGACCGGCAATAAAGCCCATCACCAGATACAGCAGGAACATGATCAACGATGTGGAAATGGTCATGGATTTGAGGAAGCTCCAGTTATCGGAGATTTTCAAATCCTCAGTGGATTTTGAAGGATCACCGACCAGTTTGCCGATCCAGGCGCCGATCACTGCCAGAATGGTGGTGGTATGGCCGATTGTGAAATCTTTGCTGCCCGTCAGCTTGAACACAAAGGGAGCAATCAAAGCCGGCAGCACGGTTGCAAGAATACCCTGAATCACGCTGCCCAGCACAACCAGCGCCACGCCCTTGATTTTACCGGCGTCTGCCAGCGCAGCAACCACCATGAAGGCATTCCAGAACATGATGTGACCGGTCAGGAAAACATACTTGAGTCTGGTCAGACGGGCAAGCAGGATGTTCACAAAAAAGCCAAACACCATTACCAGCACAACCGGTATGCCGTACTCACTCAGGAACGCCGTCCAGTCAACACTGATTGGCTCGCCCTGAAAGGCATAGACTTTTCCGAACATGGTCGAGATGGGTGAAATGACCCCGACCAGCAGATCAACTGCCGAGAAAAGAATGATGACACCAGCCATGGTTTTGATCGTGCCGGAAACGACTTCGCTGAAGGTTTTACGCTGTAAAAGCAAACCCAGCAACGCAACCAACCCCAGCATGAAAGTGGGCAACAAACGGGGGACGATACTGAAAATTAATCCGACGTCCATGAGGTTACTCCTTTTTGAAAAATTGGGTGGAAACGATGTTCAAAACATTTTTCTTATGCAGCCAGTTCTATTTCGATAACCGTCACCTCCTCTGCTTCCAGGTGAAATCGCAATGTCAAAACCTGCTGAGCGGTTACTTCCCATTCCAGCAACTGGTGGGCAGGAAAAATTTTGGAGATTTTCCGCAAATCTCTGCCCCACCCGCTCATATCGGTTTGAATGGTTAGATCCACCGCTTTTTTGAGATAGTTACTGATCAGCAGCCACTTTTTATTTCCCAACTCTAATAAATGGGGGTCCACCCGGCGGGATTGTTTGCCTTCGTACTCGATCCTGATTGGCGGCACAATATTCAATTGGGGCAGAACCTGATTCAGCACGGTTCCCAAAAGCGAGGGAACGCTTTTCAGGTAATCGGCATCTGCCTGAGTGGCAAAATACAAACCATACCCCTGCCCAAAAGATGCAAGCGTAACAGCAGGAAAATGGTCGTCGAATTCGGCAAGCACGCTGGTAGAGGAATGGAGCCCCAGAAGGTCGCGATTCCTGTATCCGCTGTACCACTCGCCGTTGAGGTGAATACGGTGTTGGCCAAGGCGGTCGGGCTGTACATCCACCAATCCAAATACATCCCTGAGCGGCGGGGCTGGAACCTGATGATGGAACCAGCCGCGTTCATCTACGGTTGCACAACGGGCAAAGCCCACCAGCAAGCCGCCCTGCCGGACAAATTCCGCCAGGAGCTGAGCCGTGAACTCATCGAGCAGCCCCATCAGCGGCAAGACGATGACCCGATAGTCCTGCCAGCGGTGTTGGGCAATTTGATCCGGGGTGATGAAATCCACTTCAAAACCGGCTTCCCAAAAACTGCGGTATGCTCCGCGCTGCGCCTCAAAGAGGGCTTCTTCTTCGCCCACCCCGCGAAAGAAAATGGCATTGGCTTTGGACTCCAGAATGGCAACCTGCGCTTTGGGAGGCTTTGCCTGCTTCAGTTCCTTGCCGTGTTTTGAGAGAAAAGCACCAAATTGAGCCGCAGCAGCAAGCCGCCCGGTGGGTTTTCCGTCCAGATCAACCAGCGCTCCCCAATGCAGCGGTTGATAGTCCCATTCCCGCCACGGCATGAATAAAATCAGCTTGGCGTTGTGCCCAACCGCTTCGATCAGGTAATTCGACACATCCGCCGGTCGGGTATTGTAGTCCGGACCCATCACCCAGCCGCCAATCGGACCGCTTTCCACCTCATGCAGCCAGAAATCCCTCCCTGCCGATTGACTGACACTGCGGCCGTGATCCAGGAAGATCGAAATGTGCTCCGGGCGGGTAGCCAGCTTGTTGCCGCTGCCGGGATACAGGTCATAGCCGATGTGATCCACCTCAGCGGCAATTTTCCACTGGTCCAGACCCGTGAAAACCCCAAAACGGTCATAGCCTTTGAAATTGAAGGTGTTGACCGAAGTTGGATGATGTGGGTCGCGCCGGCGAATGATCTGGTGCTGCCAGCCGGCAAACTCGGCAAACGCCTGCTGCCAGAACAAGCGCCAGTCCATCCAGCGGGTGACCCCTGCCCAGCCAGAAGGCAAGGCTTCGGGAGCAAAAATTTGCTCCCAATCGTTGTAACCCAGGCAGGTTGTCCCCCACGCCCATGCCTTCGTTACCTGATCGAGAGTGTGATACTTTGCTTTCACCCACCCCCGGAATTTTTCAACACAATAGGGGCAGTAACAATAAAGGCTCAAATCCGCTTCACCGCGGGCGGGTAAAAACGGAAAACCGATTTCGTTGGAAATCTGCCAGCCAAAATGATTGGGCTGGGCGGCGGTGAAATCCAGCAAGGCTTGAAGGTACTTTTCCGCCGCAGCCCGATAAGCGGGATGATGAATACATGCCCAGTGGTATGAAGCGCCGAGCGGATACCGTTCACCGCGGTTAGAAAGAATGGGTAAATCGGGGTATCGCTCTGCCAGCCAGAGCGGTGGTGAGGCTGCGCCAGTACTGATCAGAATGTGAATACCCAATTCTGCTGCCAGCCGGTAAAAACGCCCGAGCTGATCGAATTCATAGTGCCCTTCGCGCGGTTCAATTAAATCCCACGAACCATGCACATCTCCAAGCCGGATGAGATTCATACCGGCGCGCTGCATGGACTGCAGGTCGGTTAACCAGTCTGCTTCACTGAAAATCAAAGGGGAATACGAAGCCCCGTACCAAAAAACATCGGAAGTGCTGGTCAAAGGGGCTACTCCTCAATTAATTTCCGCAGGACAGGCAGCCCTTTTTCCAGCACTTCTTGCTTGCTGAGGAAATTTTCAATGACGACCACCGGTTTTGGGGTATTTTTGAACAGGTTGGCCATCTCTTTGGAAGTAAAAACCATATCATACGCTTCGCCGGTCGCCGTGGTTGCGTCGGCGCAAAAAGTTTCAGCGCTTAAACCATTCTCTTTTAACACACCATCTACCGTCAGTTTCAAAATCATGCTGGAGCCCAGCCCAAAGCCACACACCATCATCACACGCGGTTTTTTCATATCAAACTCCTTTCCACAAAAGTTAACCCACTGCGGACAAAACCTCTTCAACCGATTGAGCGGTTTTCAAAATCCGCTGATTTTCCTCACTCATCAAAAATTCTGCCAAAGCCTGCAGCATTTCAATGTGACTGTGGTGGTCGGGCGCACAAAATGAAATCACCATCGTCACCGGGTCATTTGCTTCGGAACCAAAATTTACCCCGTGGTCCAGCGTCACCAGCGAAAGACCAACTAGCGAAGCCCCATCTTCTGGACGGGCATGCGCCAGCGCCAGACCGGGCGCCAGTACCATGTAGGCGCCCATCTCCTGGACAGCCCGAATCATGGCCTCGATATAAGAGGGCTGACATTTGCCGGCCTTCAGCAGCAACTCACCGCCGGCGCGAACGGCTTCCTGCCAGTTGTTAACATTTACTTTCAGTTGAATGACCTCAGGGGAAAGATAATTAGAAAGCATCCGGTTAATTCCTTTCAGAAAGCAGGAATCTTGCAGTATCGGCATTGGTAATGAGGACATTGAAATAAGCGCCTTTCATGGCAGCCTGAATGACTTTTTTCTTCTCTTCTCCCCCTGCAACCAGTACACTCCAGGGCACTTTTTTCAAATCTTCCAGGCCAATTCCGATGATTCGGTTATCCAGAAAAGTGGAAACCATCTGACCATTGCAATCAAAATAATGCCCCAGTGCATCACCCACCGCTCCGGAGTTTTGAATTTCGCGCAGCTGCTCCAGCGTGATCTTCTTTTCAACGTAAAGGATAGCGGTTTCATCAACCGTTCCAACGCTTTGCAAAACAATATCGGAACGGCGGGCTCGTTCCAGCGCCTGAGAAATGGAAGGCTCATTGAGCAGGCTCTTTTGCAGCTCCGCGCTGGAAACCATGTTCGGGGCATAAAGAAATTCAGCTTTACCGCCGGCCAGTTCGGCCATTTTGGAAGTAACATTGTACTTGGCAAAGCCGCCCGAATGATCGGACGCGCCGCCGACCACCTCGGTAAAAGTGCAATTGATCGGCTCATCGGTTGAAAACACCAATGGCAGATGAGAAATGGTGCGCCCCAATCCCAGGCCGACCCGCATACCACTTTTCAGGGTACGCTTCAGCCAGTCGGCTGCGCCGCGGGCCAGCGCGAGGTAGATACTCTCATCCCCTTCCGGGTCAGGTACAACCACGGCATCGCGCAGGTTATAACGAACGATGAGATCCTGTTCGAGATCAAAGTTTTCGCCAAAGGGAGCATGAATTTTGATCTCGACAATCCCCAGTTCAACCGCCTTGTTGAGCAGCCGGTAAACCGTAACACGCGAAACCCCCATTTTTTGAGCAATTTCGTTCTGGGTTAAGCCATTCTCGTAGTAAAGTTTGGCTACACGAACACATAATCGGTATTCTTGAGAATCAACTTGAGTAATCATGTGGAGAAAGCGGGGAATTTGATGAGCATTTGCACATTAAATGTGCATATGAACATTATATCAGGCTTTTCCCCTTTTGGCAAGCAGGTATTTTTTTTCAAACTCGATAAAAGTGATTTTCGATTTCCCCCATTCGGATAGGCCGTTCATGAGCCAATTCTTAACCCAGATTTAACATTTCCTGTTTACAAATTCTGGAGATTTTGTATAATATTTCATAAATTCTTGCCCGGGATAATTCTTATGACCCCTCTCATTTCCGGCCGCCGTGCCATCAGTTTAACCCACTCCCCGCCACCGGTGAGATAGCCAGGCGTATTCTTCAGTAATCCCTTAAGGCTCACCGGTCGGTGAGCCTTATTTATTATTCGGGCTTTCTCTCTGTTGACTCAGGTTTCCAGTTCGCCAAAGGAGGTTCATTACCATGAGAAACATTCGTACCGATACCCAAAACCCTTTTCAGGATGGTGAAGATCACGATGCCTGCGCCATTTACCTGAGCGCACGCAAGCAGGGTCAGAGCACCTTTGGAACCCTCAAGCGCGCCTTGGGCGCCCTGATCAGCATGGGACACCGCACCGGTTTTGTCAACGGTGAAGGCGACGGCGCCGGCGTCCAAACCGATATTCCCCGCCGGTTGTGGGCAAAAAAATTAAGCCAGGCCGGCCTACCCTCTCACCTTCCAACGCACCCCGGTTTTTGGGTGGGTCATCTGTTCGTCCCCGCTTCGTTCCAAATTGAAAACCTTGAGGAGCAAATCACACTTCGGTTCTACGATCAGGGCCTGAACCTGCTGCTCATGCAGCCCGGCAGAGTTCGTAAAGAGGTCTTGGGGCAGCATGCCCGCGTCAATCCCCCTCAATTCTGGCAGCTGGCCGGTTATGCCGACCTGCCCGATCTCGACCGCCGTTTGCTTCAAGTTCAAATCTCGCTGGAGCAGGATTTTCCCATTCAGTTTGCCTCGCTGAGCAGATATGCCGTGGTGTATAAAATGCGCGGCTCCGTCGAAGCGCTCACCCATTATTACCCCGATTTACAAGACCACAATTACGACACATCCATCGTCCTCTGCCACGCCCGCTATTCGACCAACACCGTTTCCACTTTTGAAAGGGCTCAACCCTTCTCGCTGCTGGGTCACAACGGAGAAATCAACACCATCAACCGACTCCGTCTCGAGGCGGTTCAAATTGGGGCTGTGCTGCCCAATGGCGGCTCAGATTCGCAGGATTTAGACCGCCTTCTCCATACCCTGTGCGTGAATTACGACCTCGACTTAATCGAAGCCATGGAAACGGTATTTCCCCCCATCCCCCATGAGATGGATCAGTTTCCCGCCGACCTGCGGGCAGCCTACCAGCGCATCCGGCAGACCTTCGGGCCGTATGCCCAGGGCCCGGCCGCCATCCTGGCGCGTTTTGGCAACACCGTTGTGGCCAGCGTGGACGCTTTGGGGCTGCGTCCTTTGTGGTTCATCGAAACCGAGAAAGAGTATATTTTCTCCTCCGAACGGGGCGCCACACCACTGGAAAACTGGGTCAGTGATGCGCGCGCGCTGGCGCCGGGTGAAAAAATTGCCCTGCTGCTTCGCCGCGGCGAGAACCCGGTTGTACTCGACCATGCCGCCATCCGCCAGCATGTCATGGTGCAAACCTTTCAACGCGAAGCCCCGCAGCTGGCGCGGCAATACTGGACGGGCTGGGTACAGGCTTTCCCTGCCAGCTCAGCCATGCTCACCCGCGCCATGCAAGGCAGCGCGTCCGCGGCTGCGGATGTCCTTACGGAAATCTCGCCGCCCCGCACGGTGCAGCCGGACAGCGATTTTCCCACCCCATCCTGGGCTGTGACCGTCAATTCACGGCTCCTAACCGCAAACGGCTGGCTCAAGGATCATATAAATGAGGTGGAAGCGCTGATCAGTTCCAACAAAGACGATCTGATCAGTTCACTGGGCTATGACGGCCCGCTTGCAGCGCTCAGCAAGGCGCGGGTCAACCTGGCTGATTTCTTCAAGGAGGCTGTTGCCGTCGTCACCAACCCATCCATTGACCACGTCCGCGAAATCGAGGCGTTTTCCACCAGCTCAATGGTGGGTGCCTGCCCGGCAATCGGTAAAACACCCGATCCTCAGGATGTGCTGGTGGTTCTGGAAGTGCCCATTCTGACCGGCGGTTTGCCCGGTCTGGTTGACGATTCGGTGAGCAAAGCCGTGGCGGAGCAGTTTGCCACGCTGACCATTGAGGAGTTAATCCAGGTCTTTGCG
>NZ_DAOUBL010000187.1:0-8209 GCF_034432615.1 Bellilinea sp.
CGCTTTGCCGGGCCGGTTGCGCCGCGCGTGATGGTCGGGGATACACCGATCGGCGGTTTGAGTGACGCGCAGGCCGCTGAGCGCGTTGACCAGCGCTGGAATCGCGAGCGGGTCTTGCTGGTAACCGACGGCGAGCGTTACTGGCAGGCTCAGCCGCTCGACTTTGGTTTGTGGGTGGACCCGGCCGCCACCGCCCGCCAGGCCTATCGGGTTGGGCGGGGAGAGCGGCGCTGGCAGGAACTCTGGCAGGTGATCTTCGACCGCCAGCCGCTGGAAATTCGCCCGCAGGTGGTGTTCAGCCCCACGATTGCGGTGGAGCGGTTACGCAACTGGCGCGGATTGGTGGAATACGCGCCGGAGCCTCCGCAACTGAGTTATGCAGGCGGCAAATGGCGCGCCGTACCGGGCGCAGCGGGAATCGCGCTGGATGTGGAAGCCACCGTGCGGTTGATGGAACAGAACGCTGAGGTCATTCTGCGCAGCGGTGTGCTGACGCTGGTCACCCGCCGGCTGCCTTCCCCCACTGCCGATCTGGAAGCGCGCCTGCCTTCGCTGGTTGAGCAGCTTAACCGCCCGCTGCGGGTGGAGGGCTATGACCCCATCCTTGACCGCAGTGAGGTGTGGGATGTGCCGCCCGAGCTGCTGGCGGAATGGGTGCGGCTGGATTGGGAAAGCGGCGAACCGCGCCTGAGGCTGGATGAGATCGGCTTTCCGGCCTATCTGGAAGGGCTGCAAAATCGGCTGACAGACGGACGCAGCGTGTGGCTGCCGCCTGACCCCTACAACCTGAGCGAGCGCTGGGTAAGCGGCACGCCCTACACCGTCATCCTGCGCCACCCGCCGACGACCTACACCGTCCAGCCGGGCGATACGCTGCTGTCCATTTCTTATCGCGTTCAAATTCCGGCCTGGATGATTTTGCGCGCAAACCCCGGCCTCAACCCGGATGTGCTGCCGACCGGCAGCGCCCTCACCATTCCATCGCGCAGCGACCTGCTGCCCCTGCCGGTGGTGATCGGCAAGCGTATCCTGATCTCTATTTCGGCGCAGCGCATGACCGTTGTGGAAAACGGCCAGCCCATTCGCGAATTTGTGATCAGCACCGGCATTGACCGCTCTCCCACCCAGCCGGGCGTGTTTCAGGTGCAAACGCATGTCGCCGAGGCTTACGCCTCAGTATGGGATTTGACCATGCCGTACTTTTTGGGGATTTATGAGGCCTGGCCGGGTTTCATGAACGGCATTCACGGCCTGCCCACCCTTTCCAGCGGGCGGCGGTTGTGGGCGGGCAACCTCGGCCGGCCGGTTTCTTACGGCTGCATCATCCTCGACCTGCCGGCCGCCGAATGGCTGTACGACTGGGCGCAAAACGGCGTGGTGGTCGAGATTCGCGAATAAAGTCAGTTTATCCACATTTTTATAACCGCCATTCTACCGCTCGTGCTACAATCAAAAGCGGGTTCTTGAATTCGCTGGGGCGGAGGCGGAGGATGAGCATTTGGCGGATGGGTGGTCGAAGACGGTCCGGCTGGCGCTGGCTGAACGGGCTGCTGATCGCGCTTGGGTTGATGATATGCCCGATTTTCACGGCCGGAATGGCCGATGCAGGTGTTGCGCTGCAGTCCAACCCGCCGCGCTATCTGATCCTTGCGCCGGATGAACTTGCGCCGCATCTGGCGGGTTATGTGGCCGCAAAGCAAGCCCAGGGGTTTGATGTCATCCTCAAAACCCTTGCGCAAAGCGGGCAAACTCCCACGGAGATTCGTTCGGCGGTTTCGGCGCATTCGCCTCAATTTCTGCTGCTGGTGGGGGATGCGGATTTGCTGCCGGCATGGCCGAGCCGCAGCGGCTTGACCACCCTAACGGATTTGTACTACACCACCCTGGACGGGCCATGGGATTACACGCCCAATCTGGCTTATGCCCGCCTGCCGGTGCATTCGGCTGCCGAGCTGCAGAGCGTGCTGGCGAAATGGTCGGCTTACGAGGCGCTGGATGGCAGCCAGCCCTGGTTGAGCCGGGCGGCTTTCATCGCCAGCGGTGAGACGGCGGATTACTCGACCGCCGAGCAAATTCACACCCAGATGATCCAAACGCATACCCTGCCCGCCGGATTCACCGGACAGTTCCCCAATGCAACGCAGCCGGGCGGTGACCGGTTGTATGCCCATACCCATGCCGCCACCGCTGCTGATTTAACCGCCGCGTTCAACGCCGGGCGCGGGCTGGCGGTGTATTTTGGTCAGGGCGGCGAGCTGGGCTGGAATTCACCCTATTTCACCGGCGAGCAGGTGCAGCCGTTGAACGGACCGCCCGTGCCGCTGCTGGTCAGTTTTGCCAGCCGCACCGCTCATCTCAGCCCCAATCAGATTTCCTTTGGCGAAACCTGGCTGCTTCATCCCGCCTCTGGTGCGCTGGCGGTCATCGCTGGCGGGGCAGATACCACCCGCACCGCGGACGAACGGCTGGAGAAGGAACTGTTCCGTGCATTGTTTTCCAACCCGACCGCTCCGCCGCCGGTGGGAGAAGCCCTGCGCACCGCCTTGCTGGCGTTTGGCGGGTACTATGCGCCGGGCGAAACTCTGGTCAAGCAGTATTACGAAATGTATGCCGTATGGGGCGACCCGACCCTGCGCCTGTGGCTGGATGCCCCGCGCCGCTTCAGCCTCGGCCTGCAGCCGCACTCGGCCGCCGTGTGCGCCGGGCAGAGTCACAACCTGCCAATTGACGCGCAGTTGAACAGTGCCAACCCGTTCACCATCACACTCAGCCTCAGCGGTCAGCCGCCGGGGGTGAGCGCGGTGTTTTCGCCAAATCCGGCCTCCTCGCCGGGCAACAGCGTACTGACGCTGTCCATTGCCGACGCTGTCCAGCCGGGAGAGTATCCCTTGACGGTGAGCGGAAAAAACGGCTTTGTTCAGCAGGCGCGGCCCTTGCGGCTGACGGTCAACCCGGCTGCCCCTGCTTCAACCCCGCTGCCGCAGCTGCCCGCCAACGGCGAAAATCGAGTCAGCCTGCAGCCGCGCTTTGAATGGTTGGCGGTGGAATCGGCCGCTGCCTACCAGCTGCAAATTTCGACGGACAGGGACTTTGCGGTTTCTGTGCTGACCGTTGCGGATATTCCCCAGCCATCCTTTGAACTCAGCGAAGGATTGCAGCCCAACCGCACCTACTACTGGCGGGTGCGGGCGGTCAACGGCTGCGGAGCGGGCGGTTACTCGCCGGTTGCTCAATTCACCACCCAGCCGCCGCCCGGCGAATGCCCCCTGGACAGTACCCCAGAGGTCATTTACCAGCAGCCCTTTGACAGCATCCCGTCCGATTGGACACTGGCAGGCGGCTGGCAGATTGGCAGCGCCTTTGGACGCGACGGCGTGGCGCGGGCGGCGGCGCCGGCTGAAATCTCGCTGCAAAGCCTGACTTCACCTTCCTTCACGCTGCCGGCCGAAAACACCCCAGCCGTGTTTGTTCAGGCCGAGCTGGCCCATGACTTTGGCGATTCTTCGGCCTGTCTGGACGGCGGCCTGTTGCAAGTTTCCACCGACGGCAGCCAGTGGCAGGAGTTGCCCGAACCGGCATTAAACCCGGCGTATGACGGCATGCTTGCCGTCACCTTCGGCAACCCACTGGGCGGCAGGCGCGCCTGGTGCCATCGGCGGGACTGGTCGCCGCTGGCTGCCGACCTGAGCGCATACCGCGGGCAGGAGGTGCTTTTGCGCTTCCTGACAGCCACCGGCGCGGACGAGCAATCGGCAGCCGGCATGGCGCTGGATAATTTCCGGCTGGTTGCCTGCCGCTCGAGCAGCGGCTTGCGCCGGCTGGAATGGTCGCCGACGGCCGTTTCGGTGATCCGCCCGGCCGGAGAAACGGTTGCCTTTGACCTCACCGTTGCCAACCGCGGCGGCTTGGTTGAGCCGGTAGAAATCACGGCAGACGGGGGTGGTTTGGAGGTCAACCTGTCTAAAAGTGAGCTGAACCTGCCCGCCGGAGGTGAAGAAGCGCTGCAGGTGCAGGTCAGCCTGCCGCCGGATGCCGCGCCGGATTCCCGCTACGCGGTTTCTCTGCTGGCCGTCAGCCGCGCAGCCCCTTCGGTTTGGGCTTCTGCAACACTCAACCTGACGGTCAGGCAGTGTGTGCTGAATTTGAGCGCGCCCGCTTCCCTGCCGGCGCTCAAAGCCGGCGAGCAGGGG
The DNA here is from genome assembly GCF_034432615.1 of Bellilinea sp. GTDB lineage: Bacteria > Chloroflexota > Anaerolineae > Anaerolineales > Anaerolineaceae > Bellilinea. Next base: position 4,191 of record NZ_DAOUBL010000187.1, read on the forward strand.
TCTTTCTACCTCTCGCTGAGTAATTTGGGCAACGATGACGATACCGTCCGCCTGGAAGCCCAAATGCCACCGGGCTGGACGGTCAGCATACCCAACCAGGCCGCCGTCCGGCAAGGGGAAAGTCAGCTGATTGCGGTGACCGTGCAGGCGCCGGCTGCCGCTTTACCGGCTGAGCAGGCAGCCTTGCAGATCACGGCGCGTTCGGGGGGCTGCCCGGCGGTGACCAGCCGGCTGGAGCGTGTTCTGACGGTTCAGGGCAGCCGCCTGTTCCTGCCGCTGGTTTCCCGTTGAATCCGGGCTGAGATTATCCTTGCTGAACCTGATTACCGCCTTTTTGTTTGGCGGCGTACATGGCTTCATCGGCACGGTGGATCAGGTTTTGCAGAGTTGTGGGGGCATCTTCGGTCACACTGGCCACCCCAATGCTGGCGGTGATGCGGTGCAAAGCGCCATTCATTCGGTACGGACGCTCGCGCAGTGCGCCGAGCAGGCGTTCGGCGGTCAGCACCGCCTCCTGCGCAGTTGTTCTGACCAGCAGGACAATGAACTCATCGCCGCCGGGCCGCCCAATCAAATCGCTGCGCCGCAGAGCGGATTTCATGCGCCGCGCCACTTTTTTCAACAGGACATCTCCAATCAGGTGACCATGGCGGTCATTGACCGCCTTGAAGTGATCCAGATCAATCACCAGCAGGCTGAACGGCTCGGCATAGCGCTGAGCGCGCAGCAGCTCCCGTTCCCCGGCTTCGAAGATCGAGCGGCGGTTGAGTAAACCGGTCAGGGCATCTACCTTGGCCAGCCGCCGGGCCTGTGTGAAAAGCCGGCTGTTTTGAATGGAAAGCGCCGCCGGGCCGGCAAAGGTTTCGGCAAGGGTGGTTTCGGCGGGTCTGAAGGCGTGCGACACATCCCGCACCAGCCACAACAAACCAATCAGGCGGTTGTTCCATTTCAGTGGAATGACCATCCAGGAGATGCCCGGCGTGTTTTCGCGCAGCAGATCGAGCAGATTCTGCTCCTGTAGTTGATTGAAGAACCATGCCCCGGCATTAGGTTTTAAGTGATCCGATAACAATGGATGATCGGCGGGCAGTACGGCAGGCGGATTGGAAGTGAGATGGCCCGTTTTGGCTGCCAGCCGGAACTTTCCATTCTCTTCCAGATACAGCGCGCAGCGGTCGTAGGGAATGATCTTCTCCAGTCCGCGCAGCACCTGCTGGGCAGCCTGCTGAGAACTCAGGTCGTGAATCAGGCTGCTGATCGCCTCGCGCAGCGCTTCCGATTCACGCCGGTGGGACTGTTCGATCATCAATAAGTTGCGGATGCGCTGTTCCATGCGTTTTTGTTCGGTAATATCGTTGAACACGCCAAAAGCGCCGATGAATTGGCCCTGTTCGTCAAAGTGGGGGGTGGCATGGATGGAAAGGATGCGCCGCTGCTGGTTGGGCAGGACAATCTCAACTTCGTACTGGCTGCGAAAACCCTTCCGGCGCAGGGCGGTCTGTTCCAGCACAATCTGCATCTGATCCGGCGCGAGAAATTCGCCCAAATTGCGGCCGACCATCCCACCCTCACTGACGCCGAACAGTTTTTCGGTTTCCGGGTTGGCAAAGATGATGTTTTCCTGCTCATCCACCAGCGCCACGCCCAGCCCCTGATTTTCGATCAGCAGCCGGTACAGTTCTTCGCTGGCGCGCAGAGCCGTTTCGGTTTTCCGCCGCTCAAAAAATGCCCCTAATAAATTGGCAGCCGTGCGCAGTGTATCCACTTCATATGGCTTCCAGGTGCGTTCGCTGCGGCATTCGTCGAAGCCGATGAAACCCCAAAACTGTCGTTGTATGAAGATGGGCAGGGCGAGGATGGAAAGAATTCCCTGCGGGGCCAGCTCCGCCTGTTCGGCGGGCGGTAAATCACGCACTTTAGCCGCCAGCACTTCGCCGCGCTGCAGGGTTTCGTAAAAATGGGTAAAGCCGCGTTCGAGGTAGTCAAAGTTTTGCAGGTTGGGGTTGTTGATTTGCGGTTCGATGCCTTCGGCGCACCATTCGTAGCGCTGGCTGGTCAGCAGGCGCGCCCCATTTTCCCAGTGATTTTCAAAGAGATAGACCCGGCTGACATCCGCTGCTTCTCCCAACTGCGCCAGGACCTGCGGGATGACTTCATCCGGCTGGGCCGAGCGGAACAGCTGGTAGCTGGCATCCGCAACCGCCCGCAGGATGGCCGACTGGCGCTGGTAGGATTTGCGAGATTCTTTGATCGGGCGCAAATCGCGCAGTTCAATGCCCAGTAAATCCTCCTGCAGGCGGGTAATGGTGGCATTGACCGGGATCATTTTTTGCTGGCTGTCAAGCATGAGCCATTCATGCGCCAGCACCGGCGGTTGATGCGGCAGCTGGTCGGTCTGCTGAAACAAAGCATGTTGTTCCGGCGCAATCAAATCCCAAATGGTCAGGGAAGGCAGCTGCTCGCTGGAATAAAGCAGTAAAGCGCACGCCGGCGCGTTGGCCGCCAGAATGCTGCCGTTGCGCCGAATGACAAAGGCCGGGTACGGGGTCTGATCGAGAAATTCGGGGTGGTGCGCTTCGCTCATGAGATACCACCCCGGCTGCGCGCCTGACCCTGATTGATCCAATTTTCTAAACGCGATGCTGGCATTGACCTTGCACCCCCTCAAGGTAAGTCATGATGGCTGGCGTCAAATCCATCGGGGAAAGGAAGTTTCCCATTATTTTACTCAAAACAAACGAATTTTCAAGCAATTTTGCCGATTTTTATGTGGTTTTTACGCCATATGTGGGTAACAGATCCATCTCCTCAGAAAGGGAAACGGAACCTGCTCTATGAAACGAAACCTTTACCTTCGACGTAAGACGGGGCTTCATCCTCCATCCTATTTCGAGCAGGCTTTGCACCAGACCCGCCAGGCTTTGCTGCGCTTGATCGAAACTGTGCCGGCAGCCGTGTGCATCCTTGACCGGCGCGATTTTACCTATCTGGAAGCCAACCCGTGGTATTGTGATCTGATTGGTATTCCGCGCAGCCTGCTGCTTCACCAGCCGGAGAGCAGCCTGCCGGCCGGCCTGGGTGAAAACAATCTGAAGAAAATTCTGACGCGGCTTGGGAATGAGCACTCGCTGCGTAACCTGGAATTGTTCCTGTTCAACCAGCAGGGCCAGCTGGTGCGCAGTTTTGCCGGCGTGGAAGCCATCCATTTCAACGGGAGGCCTGCCTTGCTGGTCACCCTGACCCGCGAACAGCGGGAAGATACCCGTCCGACATCGGCATTCAGCGAAAGTAAACTGGCTGTGGTGGGTGAAGTCGGGCGGGCGCTGGCGCAGCTGGATGACCTGACCGAAATCTACCGCCGCCTGAGCGCGGCTGTGGTTCAACTGCTGCCGGATGTGTGTACCGTGTACATTTCGCTGTACGAGAGCGATGGCGGGGAACTGGTGTGTACTTACGGCGAGCACGAAGGCGAACAGCTGGACTTGAACAGTATTCCGCGTCTCAGCCGTTTGAATCACTCCGAATCGCATCAATTCAAGGTGATTGAGAGCGCGAAACCGCTGGTCATTGACGATTTGCTGGCCGATGCGCCGCCCGGTACGGCGCGGCTTTCGTTCATCCGCCCCGGTCGGGCGGTGCGCTCCGGCGTGTATGTGCCGATGGTCAGCCGCGGAAGGGTGATCGGACTGGTGCAGGCGCACAGTTACCGCCCGGCGCGTTTTCGGATGACAACCGATACGGCCCTGCTCGGTCTGGTGGCGAACACGGCGGCGGTGGCCATTCAGAACGCGCAGTTGACCCGCTCGCTGGAACAGTCGCACCTGGATTTGAATCAAACTTATGAAGCCACCATTGACGGCTGGACGCGCGCGCTGGAATTGCGCGATTTTACCACCGAGCGGCATTCCAGCCGGGTCATTGACCTGACGGTGGAGATGGGCAAACGGCTGGGGCTTTCTCATCCGGAACTGGTGCGGCTGCGGCGCGGCGCACAGCTGCACGATGTGGGCAAAATCGGC
>NZ_DAOUBL010000188.1:0-3736 GCF_034432615.1 Bellilinea sp.
AGGTCATGCCGTGCTCCGTCAATTAAGTAGAGAACGCGTGGCAGGAAGGTCACCAGCTCTGTGGTTTCGAGTTTCTCAAGGTAATTAGCAAGAGATTCACCGAAAATATTGGCAATTGCAGGCACCGATTCTTGTTCTTGTAAAGCAATCTCAAAATCATAGTTCAAGCCAAAAGCAACCATTTCCAATTTGGGACTGCCGCGATGAATTTCGACCGCATATTTACTCAAGTCCGTGTATTCGTTGGACTGACTCGTAATGCGCACGCGGCGATCACCAAACTGAATTATAGTGGCATTGAGGGGGTTGACGAATACCAGTAGATCAGGAGGAAATTCAGTGGTGATGATTTTATCGCTTTCACCAAGTAATTCTTTGATCAGCTGCCGGTTGACATCGTTTATGCTCATGGATTGATAAACGATGGTGATATTCAAACCTCTTGGGACAATCTGATGATTGGTCATTTTGATTTCCTTATTCGTTCTCAATCTTCTTCCAGGAGCTTGATTGTTCTGAAAGCATCTCCCGCTATTGACAGTAAGCCAAATTCAGATCCAATACTCCCTTGATTAAGTTATGGAACTGGATTGCTGAACAAAGGTAATTGATCAACATGCGGTTCGATAATTTCGATGGGTATGATATTGGGATAGAGGGATTTGAGTTCTTGATCATAGGTGTTGAATTCGTCCAACCGAACAATGTAACGATCAATCCAGGATGCAGTAGTAAGATGAATACCATCTATTGGCTTGATTTTTTTAGAATGAGTCATCGCGGTGCGAATAAAATTTCTGGTTTCATAACCAATGGTTATTGAATAATCTACCAGTTTGATAGGAGGACCGAACAGGTTTTGTAATACACTTTCAACATCTGAATTCAGGGCAGATTGATTTCTTTCCTGGGCTGCGTGAGTTACCTCGGCTATTGTAATTGTGGATGTAAAAATGTTGATCTGATTGGATTCGGCTCGTCTCATCAATTCTTCAATGATGCTGCTTTCCGATTCGTTATTTATGTATCTAAGAAACACACAAGAATCCCAGTATAGACTTTGTTTAATTGTCATCTCTCAATCGCCGTATGGTTTGATCTGCGGTTTCGTCACCGGGTTGCCAGGGAAGAGCGCCTCGAGCTTTCTTATAAGCACCAGGTTCTCTCAGGGGAACGATTTGAATGGATTCAATGTCGTGAATTTCAAGTGGGCGACCTGTAATAATGTCACGGTATATATAGCCGGTAACCGATACGGTTTTGCCCCAAATATTTCTTAATAACTCGCGTTTTTCCTCTTCTACAAAACAGGTAACACCACGATTGAAAAGATTATCGTAGAGAGTAAATTTGAGTGTTTTATGGCCAATCAGGTTTTCCACCTTTCCTGTAATGACGCCGTAAGAATAGGCTTTGGTCACTGGTTTTTCTTGAAAACCGGGCTGGGTAATATGATAGATTTGGCCATCAACGCCGAATTCGATAGAAGAGACCTTTCCGTCAAGAACGCTGGCAATCTTTCTTGCAGATTGAATAACTTTTGGAGAATACGGAATCGGTTTGCCAAATTGCAGCTGTTGACCAATGAGTGCATAAGCGGTAGTGATCTTTTCTACGTCGTCTTCATCGGTATCAGCAATTCCTTGAATGACAGCCGTGGCGCTGCCGGCGCTGAGTTCTATGATCTGCCACTCAATAGTTTTGCCGGCAGCGATTTCTTCAGTAAGAGCATTCAGCAAACTGGACAATCCGGAAATAGCTTCTGCAAAAAGATTGACGGGAATTTCACCATTAAGGGTGAGGAAAACTTTGTTTTTCATGTTTTTACTTCCGGTGGAGAATATCTATATTCATTATAATGCTCAACCCTTAAAAGTGTAGAACTTTCGTTCTATCCTTCTTTTAACGCACTTCGAGCCGGTTTTTCTGCCCGGCTCGGTGTGGATGAGGGTGGTTTTTTGTCTTTTTGGCGTTCTGTCTTGAAGCGCAGAAGTTCTAGTATTTCCTGACGCTCATCGGGGGAAAGTTGCGAAAGGTAGTGAACTGCTCTTGATACTCAGTATCTGGCGAAACCGGCGGAAGCAGACCGGCGGCACGGAAGACGGTTTCGGGGGGTAGATTCAGCGCGCGAGAGATGGACACTAAAACGTCACTATCTGGCTTCTCTCTTTGTCTATTGATGTAATTGCTAATAATTTGTCTAGGAATACCTGCCCGTCTAGCCAATTCAGCCTGTGACCACCCTCGTTTATTTATTTCATTCAATAGCCAATCTGAAAAGTCCATAACTGATTACAGTTTGTCATAATTTGCGTATTTTTTGGATGTCAAACCGTAAACACGTATTGACAATTTGTTTATATTTCTGTATAATGTCATCAAGCGTTGACATTTAGAAAACAAAGGAGGTCAAATGCCGGACTTTTACATCAGGACAAGCGATCAAGAGGTTGAACGCATGCTGAAACAGTTGGCTGAAGAAGACATGCGCTCGATTTCAATGGAGGTAGCTTGGCTCATCCGCCAGGAGTGGGCGCGCCGGCACGGGAATGCCAGCCCGGTGGAGGGCGAGGTGGTGGCGCATGAACAAAAATAGATATTCATTCCGCGAGGACTGGGAAAACTGGTTTCTCGCGGTTTTTGGCTTAATCGCAATGGTCATCACCCTTATTGTGCTTGGTTAGCCATTGCGAATCAAGCAAAGGATTGAATCGGGAGGCAAAATGGGTAGTAGATGCGCACAGCGGGCGGCAGTCGGGCAGACCCTCGACCGGCTGTGCGTCGGGGCGGCTAAAAGCCGTTTGGTTGGAGCGCGCACTTCAAGACCAGACGGAGGCGGTAACTATGACAGAAAAGAAGATCGGAGGCTACGTGTTCCGCCAGGAGTTGAGCCGGGCACGGCTGGCCAATCGGGTGATCCGCGAATCGCTCAAGCGGCTGGTGGAGGAATTTCCGCACCAGCGCACGGCCAACCTGGTTGCCAAAGCCGGCACGGCGCTGGCCGAGAACATGGAAGCGCTGGACGAGATCGAGGCGATCTTGTCGCGCAACCGGAACTAACGGTGCGGGGTGGTGTGCCAGACACCTCGCTGATCCTCTCCTCCTTTCGATCCAGCCGCCAGAGTGGTTTTGGCGGGTGCAAGTCCCGCCCGGCTGGACTACAACCCCGCCTGCAATGGCGGGGGACAAAGCGGAAAGAACGCTTGACCAGGCGGACAGAGCAAGGGACGCCTTCAACGGATGGCAATACTGCCATCGAATGGGCTCTAGAGGCGATTGCTGTTGCATTATGCAGAATCGCAACCGCGATTGAGAAGCAGAACGAAGAAGCGGAATTGGAGCCGGATAAAGAACCTTAAAAATATGGCGGGCGGCGTGGTGGGAACACGCTTAGACACAATCCGGCGATGCTGGATTGTTGCCGAATACAAATTGTAATCAGGTTCGAATCCTGACCCGCCAACTAGCCGGACGATCCCCCCTCGTCCGGTGAACCCCACCTCCCGGGGGCGGAGGCGCGTTGCGGCGATTACAGGTGTAAGCGACTTCCGCCCCCACAAATGGAGCGAATCAATGACCGATCAGACAAAAATCCAATTTCTTTCCGTAGTACGCACCCCCAACGGGCTTGGGCTGGTGCAGGGCCGTCTGGTGGAGAAAGATGGTCGGCCGGGGCGGATACTTGTCAGCCACGATCCGCATGACCCGCAACTGCCGGAGGAGATGCGGTCCCTGT
>NZ_DAOUBL010000189.1:0-10817 GCF_034432615.1 Bellilinea sp.
CCTATGCCCGCCAGCTGAACCTGGACATGGATCAATTTACCACCTGTCTTGACGAAAAACGCTATGAAAGCGAAGTTACAGCGGATTTTGAATATGCCCGCCAGTTGGGGATTCAATCCACACCGACCTTTTTCATCAACGGGGTTGCATTGATTGGCGCACAGCCGTTTGAAGTATTTCAGGAAGTGATTGAACTGGAACTGGCTGGCAAGCTGACCAAATAATTCCGGCCGGGCGGAGAAGACGATGAAAAAATTTATCGCCGTGGCAGGGAATATTGGGGTGGGTAAATCTACGCTGGTTGAGTTGCTTTGCCAGCGGCTGGGGTGGCAGCCGTTTTACGAGCCGGTCACCGAAAACCCCTACCTTGCCGATTTTTACCGCGACATGCACGCCTGGAGTTTTCACTCGCAGGTCTTCTTTCTCACCCATCGGCTGCGAATCCACCAGCAAATTTTGCGCCATCAGGGTTCGGTCATTCAGGACCGCAGCATTTACGAAGATGCCGATATTTTTGCGCGAAACCTGTATTTGCAGGGTTACCTTTCACAGCGGGATTACGAAACGTACTACGCGCTGTATCAGACCATTGCCGAATTTCTGCCCCCGCCGGATCTGGTCATTTACCTGCGTGCCTCGGTGGAAACCCTGCAAAACCGCATTCAGCAGCGGGCGCGGGATTATGAACGCGGCATCAGCAGCGAATATCTTGCCCGCCTGAACCAGCTCTATGAAGAATGGATTGCCGCCTTTACCCTGTGCCCGGTGTTGACCGTACCGGCGGACAACCTCGATTATGTGGCTCACCCCCGTCACCTGGATTTAATCCTGAAAAAGGTGCAGGACAAATTAACGGGGAAAGAGGAAGTGATTTTCTCCCCCGAAGAAGTGGCGCTAGCCAGCGACTGAGAAAACTACAAATCAGCGTGGTTCGACAATCAGCTTGATGGCGGTGCGTACCTTGCCGTCAATATCCACATCCACAAATTCCGGGACGCAAACCACCGAGATTCCATCCTCCGCCAGATAGCCTTTGGCGAGCACCAGAGCTTTGATGGCCTGATTGACCGCCCCCGCGCCGATGGCCTGTACTTCAGCGCGTTTATGCTCGCGGATGACACCCGCAATTGCCCCTGCAACGGCGGCTGTACGAGAGTTTGCTTTGACTTTAATGACGTCCATGGGTTGGCTTATTCCTTTCTGTGATCGGTTTCGATGTCAAGCAAACAAAGGTCCGGGGACACAAAAAAATTGAATATCTTTCCTGTCAAAATTGTACAGGAAAAGGGAATGAGATTCAAGCACTACTTCTAAAACCTGCCATCTCAGACGCTGACCAAATTAACATATCGCCTTGCGGCAATTGTCTACTTTCGTATCCGCGCCGGGAAGACACGTTCGGCCAGATCGTACAATGTGGGACGCGGCGGCATTTCCTTATAAGGATAACGCCGGCCGTCGGTCAACGCGCCGATTTGCACCTCGTCTGGATCCGGCACCTCGTTGACGTAGGTTTTCTCGTCCACCAGCAGGGATGATTCGGGGATGGCTTTCCAGTAACGAATGGTGCACAACGGGGCTTGCAGGCGAATCACATTAACCGGCTGTCCGTCCCCCGTATTTTCGGGAACCTTGCGCCGGTTCAGCCACGGGCTGAGTGATGAACCGCTGTACTCCACCATCAGGTAATCCACACATTGCAGATAAAGGCGGTATTCAAAAGCTTTGTAGGCGCGCACAAACACCAGGGTTGTATCCGGTTCAAATTCCTGGGGGTCTATGACATACTCGCTGGTGATGACCTTCTTTTCCCGATAGGTTTCACTGATGGAAATTTCCAGGCGCTGCTGAATGCTTTTTACGAGTCGTTCGGCTGCTTCCGCTTTTGCGAACGCAGAGAGGGCGGTCAGCGGCTCCACGCCCAGTTTTGCGGTCAGGCTGGCGGCGTACTGACGGATTTCCTCCGATTGACGCACCGCCTCGCGAATCAAATCGTTCATTTTGACGATGGAAACTTCATATTCGGCGCTGAAGGTGCGTTTTTCGCGTACCCCGCGCAACGGTTTGGCCGCCGCAATCACTTCACCTTTGCGCACCGGTTCATCCAGTTGAAACGGGCCGCGTAACAGGTAATGAAAGCGCACGACCGCGTAACGGTTTTTATCGCGGCGGTGCACCTGCCAGCCGCGTTTCTTTTCCAGTTCGGCGGCGGTTGGGATGGAAAAATACTCGTTTGGCATTGACCTGCTCCCGCTCTAATTTTTTTGATCAGCCTGTATATAGCATAGCAAAAAATGGCTGGTGTGTTGCTCAAAAAAGGCAGCCAATCCATGGCTTTCTTAAAGTCACAAATGGTCAAACCACAGGCTGTCAACATCAATAAAAAAACAACCCGTTGCTTGCCCCAACCCCCCTACGCCCCCCTTCCCCGCAAAACCCCCATGGTCCGCTCAACGTTTTTCTCTGCGGGGAAGGGGGGCGATTCTTGGGACTGCGATTGCACCTTGCGAATCGGCAGTATAAAAATGTCTTTTCAAGGGCGGAAAAGGAAACGCCATTTTACCCATACATAGGCGGAAGAAATGATGGGTGAAACGGAAACAAAATGCCAGGATTTTCAAGGAACTTTGAGAAAGCCATCGCAATCAATCTCGAAAATAATGATAGACAATGGCCGATAAGCCGCTCAAATTAACGGATAATAATGATAAAATCTCTCAACGATGAAGTTTTCCATGCAGCGATGGTTCGTGTTATTCCTGATTTTGCTGGGGCTGGGCGGCATTGTTGCTGCCGCCGCCGCCCAAAGCGGATATACCCCCGTCAGTCAATCCGATGCGCTCGCCCGCCAGGAAGGTGCGGTGGTCTATCTCACCAACTTGGCACGGGCGGCGCACGGCATCCCACCCCTGCGCTGGAACTGGCAGCTGACCCAATCGGCGCGCTGGTTTGCGGCCGACAAAGCCGCGGCGCCGAATTGCGCTGACGCCCACCGCGACACGCTGGGCAACTTTCCGGATGTGCGCGCCCGGGCTTTTGGCTACCCCGGCAGCGCCGGCGCCGAAAATGTGTGGTGCGTGTATGTGCCGCCTGAACAGGCGGTGGAAGGCTGGCTCAAAAGCAATACCGGGCATGCTGACCAGTTGTTGAACCCCGATCACCGCGAGGTGGGAATTGGCTATAACCAGAACGGTGAAGGCTGGCTGGCGCAGGATTTTGGCAGCGACAATTCATTTGCTCCGCTGATCCTCGAAAACGAGAGTTTGAGCACCTCTGCCCAAAGAGTCAATTTATATCTTTATGACCGTCCCGCCGAGGATTTTTTCACCGCCTTGCAGCCGGCGGTTTCCATGCAGATCAGCGAAGATGCCTGTTTCAACAACACAGCGGTTCAGCCGTATCAGTCACAAAGCACATTTAACCTTTCCTCTGGTGAGGGCTGGAAACGGGTCTATGCCCGCACCCGCGATGCCTATGGGCGCAGCCTGACGGTGGATGACAGCATTTATCTCGGCAGCCTGCCAGCCGGTCTTCCTTTGGGCGAAGAGCACTTTTCCACCACCCGCCCAACGGTAACGCTTTACGGGCTGGACGCGCAGGGGCGCAGTCACCTTCAACTCAGCCTTGGCTGGCTGGGGGATGCCTTCAAAACCGGCAAGAACAATCTGCTGCTACAAATTGCCGACCCGGCCGCGCTGAATGGGAAAGCCGTGCTGCTGCCCCACAACCGCAACGACGGCAGCGATCCCAACATGGCGTGGGTGTGGACAACGTCCTTTTTTACCCAACAGCCGATGGTCGCCTACTTCCGGTTGAAGGTCAATTCATTGCCCGAAGGGGAGGCAGCCCGCCTGAGCGTGACCGCCGGTACTTTCCAGAGCGGCGAAGTCATCTTGAGGAGCAGCGATTTTCCATCCGCAAACACCTATATTGAAGTGCCGCTTTCTTTTACCTTTACGCCGGATCAAAACAACCCCTTCTTGATATTCAAAATCCGGCGGACGGGCAGTGCTGAGATCAGCATAGACACCGTAACCATTTTCACTGCCCCTCAGCGCTTCAACGGCAGCCCGTTTGTGTGGCAGGTGCCGGGCGGTGCTTACCGCGGTCAGGGGGTATGGGTGCGCTTTTCTGGCGCGGATGGCAGTAACTTTACCCCGCTGCGCGAGGCGGCCGTTTCTCAGCGGGATGGCTGCCTTTCGCCTTCTTCGCTCACGGTGCTGGCTGCACCGTCCTCTGCAACGCCGCTGCTTTCGGCGCTGGTTCTGCCTTCCTACATGGCGGGGGATGGTTGGAGTGTGGAAGAAAACCTGCCGTGGCTGCAAGCCGGCCGGGCGGGTGAGCGGGTGGAACTGCGCCTTTTGACCGGCGGGCTGGGGTTGGGCGAGTACAATGGTGAGGTGATCATCCGCCCGGAGGAGCGGGCCTATCCGCCCCTGCGCCTGAGCGTGCGGCTGGTGATGGCCGAGCGCCTCTACCCGGTCTATTTACCGGCGGTCAATCGCTGACCGTTTCAGCCGACTTAAGGGTTTCGCAAGTTCTCCCACTTCCGCCCAAATTGTGATAAGATGCCGGTGTTATGAGCGAAGAACGCAGTTCCAGCGGGGAATTCTTGACGGCAACGGAAGCCGCATCTCAGACTGCTCAACCGGCAAACACCCTGCTCGGCATTCTCAGCGAGGTTTTCAAAACCATCCTGTTTGCCGTGCTGCTTTATTTTGCCATCAGCGCGGTAACCGACCGCGTGCGGGTGGAAAACATTTCCATGCAGCCAACCCTGAATGAAGGTGAACTGCTGGTGGTGTATAAACTGGCCTACCGGCTGGGTGAACCGCACCGCGGCGATATCATCGTCTTTCATCATAACCGCCAACCGCCGGAGGATTACATCAAACGGGTCATTGGCCTGCCCGGTGACCAGGTGCGGGTGGAAGGCGGGCGGGTGTATGTCAACGGCATTGCCCTGGATGAGCCTTACATCGCCGAGCCGCCGGCTTACACGGGGGTGTGGGAAGTGCCGCCCGATTCGCTGTTTGTGCTGGGGGATAACCGCAACCGCTCATCTGATTCGCGCATTTGGGGGTTCGTACCGATGAGGGATGTGGTTGGCAGGGCGGTGTTGATCTACTGGCCGCCCGAAAAAATCCGTCTGCTCAGCCATGCGGATCTGTTAGCGCAGGCTGCGCCGTAAACCGAAAGCCTCTCTACTCTAATTAAGATCAAAAACGTATACTGACGTCAGTTCGGGACAAATCCTTTTTGCCCCCTCCTGCCTCCCCCAATATCGCTTCTGCGATATTGGGGGAGGTGCAGGTGGGAAAAATTGATGGGGTTGAATTTGATTAAAATCAAATTAAGTTTGGGATAATCAGATAAAATTAGAGTAAGTTGTCATAATTTCTTTGGAGAGGAAACATGACCAGACTTCCCCTCATAATCGGGCTGGCAGCCCTGCTGGTGGTTGTGGTGGTGGGAATGTACGCCACCGAGTTTACGGTGTACCTCGGCAATGACCCGACCGCCTGCAATAACTGCCATGTGATGGACGCGGCATACGAAGGCTGGTATCACGCCGGACATCAGGCGTGGGCAACCTGCAATGACTGTCACACGCCGCATGCCCTCATCCCCAAATACTTTGTCAAAGCCAAATCCGGCATGAACCATGTCTTTCATTTCACTTTGGGCAGCATTCCCGAGCCGCTGCGTGCCAAAACCGAATCGAAGAATATTATCCAGGCCAACTGCATTTACTGTCATCAGGAAACCGTTTCTCAAATTGCCGATGGACAGATGGATTCCGGGCGTTACTGCTTTGAGTGCCATCGCAGTGTTGCTCATGGCGAGCGCGGCATTTCCATTTTGCCCTATCAAGACAAAGGTATGTATGACCCTCATTCTCAATCGCTTCAGGAGAAGTAGATCATGCTCAAAAATCCCAAAACCATCCCGATTGTCCTCAGTATCATTATCGTCATTCTGGCCGGTACGCTGGTTGCCTTGTTGATCTTCATGAAAAATCAGCCGTTACAGACGCGCGGCGTTCCCAATCTGATTGAGATCGCTGCCATGGAGCCGGATAGTTCGGTGTGGGGGATTAATTTCCCCAACCAGTACACCACTTTTTTACGGACTGAAACCAACAACGCCCGCACACCCTACGGCGGTTCTGATCCGGTGCAGAAACTGGATGTGGACCCGCGCTTGCGCACCCTGTTTGCCGGTATGGCCTTCAGCAAGGATTATAAGGAGGATCGCGGTCACCGCTGGTCCTTGACCGATGTGCGCGAAACGGGACGGGTGAACGAAAAGACACCCGGCACGTGCTATTCCTGTAAATCGGCAAATACGCCCATGTTATGGGCGGAGATGGGGGCTGCCGAGTTTGCCCGTACGCCTTTCATGGAGCTGGGCAAGCAAATTGACCAGTCGATTGGCTGTGCCAACTGCCACGAAGCCGGTACCATGCGCCTGATTGTGACCAACCCGGCCCTGGAAGCCGCTCTGCAGGCACAGGGTAAGGACTGGCGCACCTTCACCCGCCAGGAAATGCGCACGGTCGTCTGCGCCAACTGCCATGTGGAGTACTACTTCGCCGGTGAAGGCAAACTGCTGGTTTTTCCATGGTCGAAAGGCACTTCCATCGAAAAGATCGAGGAGTTTTACAACGAAATTGACTTTTCGGATTGGACGCATGCCGAGAGCGGCGCCAGCATGATCAAGATGCAGCACCCCGAATATGAGCTGTATTCGGCGGGCAGCACGCATTTCAATGCCGGAGTTTCCTGCGCCGATTGCCACATGCCCTACACCCGCGATGGAGCGGTCAAGTTCTCCACCCATAACGTCCACAGCCCGCTGCTCAATCCGGCTGCCTCGTGCGGTACCTGCCACACGAATGTGGATTACGTGGTTGGACGGGTAACCGCGATTCAGAATCAGGTGTGGGTGACCATGTCGGCCAGCGAAGATGCGCTGGTGGAAGCGATTGCCGCCATCAAAACTGCTGCCGAAACAGCCGGGGCAGACCCGCAGTTGATTGAAGAAGCGCGCGCCCTGCACCGCGCTGCCCAACTGCGCTGGGACTTCATCGCTGCCGAAAACAGCATGGGCTTTCACAATCCGGAAGAAGCCCTGCGCATTCTGGCTGCCGCCACCGATCTGGCTCGTCAGGCGCAGTTGAAGGCTGTGCAGGCGGTCAGCGCACCGCAAAGCGCCAGCCGCTAGCGCGCCTGCCCTTTGCCTGAAAACAGCCGCCTCCGCTAAGGCAGTGCCTGCCGGAGGCGGTTTTGTTTGCTTGCAGTTACAGAATCGTTTGTTTTGTTACCAAAAAACGGTTGGTTTGGCTTTGTGCCCGTTGACTTTCATTACCATATTCGTTATGATATGAATACTGATGGAAGGTTTCTTTTAGAATTGGGGGAGCAAGTGCATGCCGCGATTGTCTGAACAGCCAGCCCCACACTCCCACCCCCGGCATTTCCGCACCGGACGGGCACAGTCCTTTATTGAGCTGGCCCTGGTGTTGCCGGTCTTGTTTATTATTTTGTTGGGGGTGGTGGAAGTGGCCATTTTTATCGGCCGCTATCTGGATGTGTTGGACCTGACCCGCGAGGTTGCCCGTCAGGCTGCCCGCGAGGAGCGCTTTACGGCTCCGTCCACTTTCTTTGCTGAAGTTGATTCCTATCTGGCGGCGCCGCCGACTGGCTTGAATTCTTACATCACAATGAACAATGCTACTGATGACATGGTGGTTTCGGTTTTCGACCTGCGGGGTAGTGGCGAAAGAATCTTGCATGTCTGGTCAAATACCAGCGAAAATTACAAAAAAGACTGTGAGGGTAACGAAGTCCGCACCGAACCGTATTACACCCTTGATCGAGTGATGGCGATCGGTTCGCCCGATGTCAATGAGGGCATGGTCGCCGTAGAAATCTATTACTGTCATCCACTGGTACTGAACATTCCGTTAATCACTTCTTTTATTCCAAATCCGGTGCAAATCCATGCCTATTCCATCTTTCCGTTTCCTGCCATCAAGTACCGCTAAGCGGCAATCTTCTGCGCGGCGGCCTGCCCGCGGGCAGGTGCTGGTCATTTTTGCGGTGGCCATGTTAACCCTGCTCTTTTTCGTCGGGCTGGCCATTGATGCAGGCTCCTTATATGTCACCTACAACCACCTCAAACGGGCGGTGGATGCTGCCGCAGTGGCGGCTGCCAACCAGTACAAACGCGGAGAAACCCATCTCAATAAATTTGAAGACGCCGCCACCGAAGTGCTCGAACTGAACAATGTGGATATGTCGGTGGTGGATCTCGAAGTTCATATTTGTGATGAGGATGGGGATTATGTGATTGATCATGGCCTGCCGGCTGACTTGGATCGCCGCTGTCACGAGGCCGCTTTTCTCCGTAAACTGGTGTGGGTTAAGGCTACCCAGCGGGCACCGCTCTACTTTTTGGGATTGCTGGGTTTTGGTCCGGTTTCTCTGACCACCCAGACCATCTCCGAAGCCGCTGCAGTGGATATTGTGCTGGTGCTGGATGTTTCCGAATCCATGTCGAGCCAGACCAGCGGTTACATCGTCAATGATTACGACCCTGATACCCAATGCAACCCGAACACCCGCACAGCGGGAAGCGTGCCGCCCTCGGGGGCATGCCTGCCGATGTGGTACCTGAAGAATGCCGCCCATGCCCTGATCAATACCATTTATGAAGGCTACGATCGGATTGCAATTATCACCTACGATTCGCGTGCGGAATTGAAGCAGGACTTCACCAGCCTCAAAGCCGTTGCGCGGAGTGCATTATGGAACAATGTCAACGTCCATGATGACCCGCCCTATGCGCGGATGTGGGCGCCGTGGGGGCCAGACCGTGAGCCGGGTGATTACGCCTTCAACCCGGTCAACCCCGAAGACCGTGATGGAGACGGGCGCGATACGGATGATGATATTGCTTTATATGGGGTGGATTGCCCGTGGGTTGCCAACCCGGCTGCGCTGGCTGACCGCTGGTGGAGTGTTGACGAAGGTGCACCCGATCCCTTTGGCTGGGGCGGGGTGCCGTGCGATCACGATGCCTATCTGGATGCTTACGACTGGAATTCCGATGACATCTTCACCATGGATGACCACAACGCTTCGCTGGCGTATCTGGCCAAATTCCCGGCGTTTACCGATTTAAGCGGCCATACCATCCGCCCTTCGCTTTCGCCGCTTTCTACCTGCATCGGCTGCGGTTTGCGCATGGCTAACGAACTGCTGACCAAGTACGGCCGCCGGGATGCGATTTGGGTGGTCGTGATGTTCACCGACGGCGTGGCCAATTTGAGCGATACACCGCCCAACGCCTCAACCGGCCCGGGCGATACCCCTTACACCGGTGGGAATGTGCCGGCGGTCATGACCAGCGGCTTTTGTAACGGGCATTTTGCCGACCGCGATGCTGACTCGTGGTGGCAAAAACTGTGCATTGACCGCCACTTCACCCCGCGCTACTGTATTGATACGAGCGGCGCAACCTGCCCGCCGGGCTCAACCCACGTGGTGCCGGCACTGCGCAGTTATACCTACTCGGTCACCGACTACGCCCGTGACCTGGTGGATGCAATTGGTTTGACCATTTCCGGCAATCCGCAAGAGCCGCTCGGCACGGATGTGGCCATGTACGCGGTCGGATTTGGGGCAGTAAATTTGGGCGAACCGCTGTTGCGTTACATTGCTGCCGTAGGTGATGATGGAGACCGCCGTACCGATGAATGTGCGGGCAAACCCAGTTTGCAATCCTGTGGTAATTATTTTTATACCAATGATGCCTCTCGGCTGCAGGCGATTTTTGAGGATATTGCCAGCCGCATTTATACCCGTATCAATCAATAAAGGGCTTTGAACGGAAGGACCGCCCATGAAACGATTACCGATTTTTAAATCCCTCGTCCTCTTCCAGCGGCAGCGCTGGCGTGCGCAGGGTTTTGTGGAATTTGCCCTCGCGCTGCCCATTCTGCTGATGCTGATCTTCGGAATCATCGAATTTGGGCGCTTTTTACAGGCCTGGCTGGCGCTGCAAAACGGGGCCCGTTTTGGGGTGCGTTACGCGGTCAGCGGGGATTTCAACCCGGAATACTGCGACGAAGCCGCCGCCGCCCTGGGGCTGACCGCCGAACATAGCGGCAACTGCCGTGTTCCGGAGACTGTGGACGACTGGGACGAAAAGAGCAGCGCGCTGAAAGACTGGGCGCGGCTGGCTTCCATCCGCGATGCGGCCATTGCCGGGGCAACCGGCGTGGCGTGGGATCCGGCCCCGGCAGTTTCCGGCGACTATCTGGCTTACCTTGATTACGGTTGGAATCATTCTGACTTCGATATGACGCACCGCGGCAACCCGGCTCTGAAGGGCTTTTTGAATGTGATGATTTGCTCAAACCGTGAGGAAGACCTCGGCGGGGGGCTATTTGCCCGTTTTCAACGCAACCCACATGAGATTAGATATTATGAACCTAATGACCCCGGGCATTTGCAGGACTATCGCTTCCCCATGTTTTGCGAACGGGCTCTTGGCACCAAAACTGGAACTACCTTCAACCAGACCGCTATCGAACGGTATGTGGATGACGCCGGCGGGTCGGGTGACCGGGTTTTCGTGCGTCTGGCCTACCGCCACGAATTGATCACGCCCTTCCTCAACAATATCTGGCCGACGGCCATGATCTATGCCGAGCGGGAAGGCTACGTGGAAGCCTTCCGAAAAACACGGCCGGGCGGGGCGCTGGGAGTTGCCCCCACCCCCACCAGTACTCCAACCGACACGCCCAC
>NZ_DAOUBL010000190.1:0-6172 GCF_034432615.1 Bellilinea sp.
GGAGAATATCATGAGCCGCGGTCTTAACAAAGTCATGATCATCGGCCATTTGGGACGCGATCCGGAAATGCGTTATACCCCTTCCGGAAGACCGGTGACTACATTTAGTGTTGCTACTAGCCGCACCTGGAATACTGCAGATGGCGAACGGCACACCGAAACCGAATGGTTCAATGTGGTTACCTGGGGAAATCTGGCAGAAATTTGCAAACAGTATCTGACCAAAGGACAGCAAGTGTACGTTGAGGGTCGGCTTCAGACCCGTCGTTGGGAGGATTCAGAAGGTATCAAGCATACTTCGGTTGAAATCGTCGCCAGCGAGATGATGATTCTTGGTGACCGCCGTGATAATGCCCAAAACCAAACCCCTCCTTCTCTGGAAGAGGGCGAGGAAGAAGAAATCGAAGATGAATATCCGTTCTAGGAGTAAGATAGTATGACCGACCAAATTCCAGGCGAGAACGAACAGGTTTCCGGACCACGGCGCTTTATGGCCCGCCCCAAAATTTGTCAGTTCTGCGCTGATAAAGACCTGGCAATTGATTACAAAAATGTGGACCTCCTTCGCCGGTATGTTACGGAAGAAGGGAAAATCCGCCCTCGTCGTCAGACCGGTACCTGCGCAAGGCATCAACGGGTTTTAGCGCGAGAAATCAAGCGCGCCCGCCATATCGCACTGCTTCCGTTTGTTGCAGAAGAGTGGAGTGAGGCAATCCGCTAATCCGTTTTTCTTCGGCACAACTTCAGGGCATGGGCAAAAACACGCCCAATGCCCTTTTCTATTTTTTGAATTGGAAAGGTTCATCAGATGGCTAAGACATCCCGACCTGCTGTAGTTTCCCGCAAACAACAAAGCCGGGTTGAAAAAGAACGGCAGCAACGCCGCATCGTTCTCATTGTTAGCATTACCATTGCTGTTGCCGTGATTCTCATTTTGGGTTATGGCCTGCTGGATACTTTTTACCTGCAAAATATGCGCCCTGTGGCTACGGTGGATGGAGAGAAAATCACCCTGGAGCAATTTCAAGCCCGTGCTCGATTCGATCGCTTTCAACTCATCCAGAATACCATTCAACTTGCCCAATATCAGCAGCTCTTTCAGGCTGATCCCAATTCAGCCAATTACTTCACCTCTCAAATTCAACTCAACGTATCCAAACTCAATGACCCCAATCAATTGGGCAACCAGGTTATTGATGAGTTAATTAATGAGGCTATCATCCGGCGTGAAGCCCAGAAATTGGGCATTTCCGTGACCGATGAGGAAGTTGAAAAGGCTTTTCAAGAAGCCTTCGGTTTCTTCCCGGCCGGCACACCAACCCTTGCTCCAACTGCTACCCCCTTCAGTACAGCCACATATTCAGCACAGCAGTTGACTCTCGCCCCCTATACGGCTACCCCAACGGAGGCTCCAACGCCTGAACAGATTGAAACTACCGAAACGCCATCCGATACACCCCTGCCAACCGCCACCATCGGCCCGACCAGTACGCCTTTCCCCACACCTACCGCCATGACAGAAGAAGGCTTCAAAACCGGTCTGGAAAATTATTTGACCACTTTGAAAACCGAAGCTCAGATTGATGAAAAAACCTTCCGTGAAATTGTGCGATCCTCCCTGCTCTATGAGAAGGTCTTTGAAGCCATCACTAAAGATGTGCCAGCCGAAGATGATTGGGTATGGGCTCGCCACATTCTGGTAGCCACACCGGAAGAAGCCGCTGTGGTGGTTGAAGCGCTCAAAAACGGCGGCGACTTCGCCCAGCTGGCAGCCCAATTTTCAACCGATACTTCTAACAAAGACCGCGGTGGTGATTTGGGTTGGTTCGAGCGCGGGCAAATGGTCAGCGAATTTGAAAACGCTGTGTTTGACATGACCGAAATCGGACAGATTAGCGAGCCGGTTCAAACCCAGTTCGGTTATCACATCATCCAGCTGCTGGGTAAGGAACGCCGGCCGGTCAGCGAAAGCCGCCTAAGCACACTCAAGCAGCAAAAGTTTGAATCGTGGTTGAACGAAACCAAGGCCAGCCTCAAAATTGAGAGGGATACCAATTGGGTCAACAAGGTACCCACCGTACCCACCCTGCCGCCCGGTTTAGGCTTCTGATCAACTCTTTCCAGTCACAAACCCAACGGAGGTCAATGCAGGCTTGACCTCCGTTGGCTATTGTTTCATTGGGATTTGTTCAACGAACCATCTCTTCTCCCACCTCGTCCAGGCGCAGGGAGATGACCTGACTGGCTGTATCCTTCCCCATGGTCACGCCGTAGATCACATCCGCAACCTGAACTGTGTTGCGATTGTGGGTGATCACGATAAACTGGGTGGTATGACTTAACTCTTGCAGCAGCTCACAAAAGCGTCCAACATTCGATTCGTCCAGCATGGCATCCACCTCATCCAGCACGCAGAACGGGGTTGGAGATACTTTCAGCAGAGAAAAAATCAATGCCACCGCAGTCAGGCTGCGTTCGCCGCCCGAAAGCAGCGACAATCCCTGCTCACGTCTGCCCGGCAGGCGGGCTTCAATATCAATTCCCCCTTCAATTGGGCTTTCCTCGTTTTCTAATACCAATCGGGCTGATCCGCCTCCAAATAACCGCGCAAAATTTTCCTTAAATTCGGCTGCCACCGCGTCAAAGGTCTTGCGAAATTCTTTTTTCATCAGACCGTCCAGTTCGCCAATGATTTCGCGCAAATCCTGATCAGCCTTTTTCAAATCCGCAACCTGCTGAATCAAGAATTCATAGCGCTCCTTTACGGCAAGATATTCGCTATGAGCATCCGGGTTGATGGCGCCCATCCGCCGCAACTGACTGCGCTGACGGTTAATGTTCTCCTCCAGATCAGGGGAAATCTCTTTGACAACCGGTAATTGTTCGACCATTCCCTCCAGGGGCAGAGGGGTTGGGCCAGAAACCTCATTTTGATACTCAAATGCGACCAGACCAAAATCTTCCTCAACCCGCCGCCGCAGACTCTCCAAATTTTCACGGATGCGCCCAAATTCCAGTTGCGCCTGGGTGGCGTGTCTTTCTGCAACAGCCGTATTCTGCTGAGCGGCGCTCAAGTCCTTTTGCAGGTTTTCATACCTGCTTTCCAGTTCATTCAGTTCTTCCTCTGCGGGTTGAATCTTTGCCTGAACTTCTTCAATGGCCTGATTCAATTGACCTGCTTCAGCTTTTCGTTTGGTCTTTTCCGCTTCCAGTTCCTCCATCAGCCGGTCAAGTTGATTCAAACGCTCTCGATAGGTTTGCTGCTGGTGTTCGTTTCGCTCCAGCGCTTGCTGAAAGTCATTTAAGCGTCGCTGCATGTCCTGCAGGACGCGCTCCATAACACTCACCTGGGTGTTCCAGTGAATAACCTGCGATTGAAGATCATCCAGCATCAGGTTATTCAGCGCTCGCTGTACTTCTCGCACATGGGATTCCACCTGTTGGGCTTCGCGAGTCAGCGCATTCATCTGCCCAATCAGGTCTTCGCGTTCTTTTTGACTGCTGCCAGTTTGCTGCCTCAGCTGTTCAACCTGACTTTGTTGCCAGCTCAATTTTTGGCGGGTTTGTTCCACCTGCATGGTAATTTTTTGGAGATTGCGCTGCTGGAATTTCTCCTGTTCTTGCGTCTCACTCAATTCTCTTTCAGCAACCCGCCGCTGTTGTTCGAACGCTTCACGCTGTTTCTGGTTTTCAGCCACCAGGCCTTCACCCTCCGCCAGTCGTGCTTCCAGCTGACGGATTTCATCGTTCAATTCTTTTAATTGACGCGGGCGGGAAATCAACTCAGCGCGGTTTTCTTTACCCGCCCGAACCTCGCCGCTGCCAAAAAACACCTCCCCGCTCAAAGTGACAATACGCAAATCGGCAGGTTGATTTTGAATCAAACGCCGGGCAGTTTGACGATCCCGGACAATCCATACCTTTCCCAATAAAAGCATAACCAGTCTTTTGATCGCCGCAGGATACACCACCACATCCGCTGCATTGCCAAAGACATTTTCTTCCTTCGGCGCAGGGATATGGGTTTCTCCCCTCAACCATTCCAGCGGAAAAAGTACCGCCCTTCCGTTTTCCATGTTTTCCAAGAATTGAAGTACTTCTTCGGTTTCTACATCTGCTTCAATAGTCAGACCCTCCAGGCTTTCCCCTAAAACGGCAGCCACTGCGGTTGTCAATTCGGAAGGCACCTGGATGAGGCGGGAAAGCGGCTGAATGCTGCCCTTGATCTTTTTTTGTTCGGCAGCAGTCATAACCACTTTCACCCCTTGCCCCAAACCGTTGTAATTTCGCTCTGCCTGCTCCAGCACCTTCATCTCAGCCCGTTTACGAGCCAATTCCGCGCGGATTGCATTGTTTTGTTCTTGCAATTGACTGCGGCTTTCCTCTAACTCTCGTTGTTGTTTTTGGAGGGTACGCAGTCTTTCTTCAATTTGTTGACGCCTGTCCTGAAGGGATTCAAGCAACTGTTGAACACTGAGTAATTCCGCCTCTGCCTGATGCAGAGTGGTTGTCATTTGAGGTATTTGCTGAGTCAGTTGATTTTCCTCGCTCCTCAACCTTTCCAAACGATTATTCAATTCCCTCTGACGGGCTTTGACCTCAACCTGTTGTGTTTCAAGGCGGGTCAATTTTCTCCGCAAGTCGCGCAGTTCTCCTTCCACTTGATCGCGCTGGGCTTTCTTCTCAGCAAAAGCTTTTTGGGCAGCACCAGCCTGCTGCTTTGCTTCTTCGAGGGCTGCCTGTTGAACGGTAAGCTCTTCCTGCACGGCTTGCAACCGTTTGGAATGTTGCTGGCTTTCCTCTTCCAATCGGGTCAGGTCATGCCGGGTGGTCGCTTTCTGGTCGGTCAGGGAGCGCTGGCGTTCATCCAGCACCGCCAGAATACGGTTGATCTCTTCGCGCTGGCGGTGCACCTCCGCTGATTGAGCATGCCATTCATTCAACACTTCTCTCAGCCGCTGAATTTGAAGGCGGACCTCCTGAACCCGTTTTTCAACCTGCTGGCTTTGCTGACGAACCTGGTGCAGCCGGTTTTCCTGAACAGTCAACACTTCACGGGCATGAGTCAGCTCTGCCTGCATACGCTGCCATTGATAACCGTACCATTCCCGCAAAAGGAGGCGCAGGTCGGCTTTGATGCGCTCATATTCAATCACCCGCGCAGCCTGTTTTTCCAGACTTTTCAGGCGCGGCTCCAATTCGCTGAGGATATCCTGCACCCGTTCCAGATTGCGGCGGGTCTGTTCCAGTCGGTTGAGCGCTTCCTCGCGCCGGGAGCGATACAGACCGATGCCGGCTGCCTCTTCAAAAAATTTTCGCCGTTCCTCCGGTCGCAGTGAAAGCGCAGCATCAACCAAACCCTGACCGATGATGGTGTAAGTTCGTTCCGCCAGCCCGGATTGAGCCAGAATTTCAGATATTTCTTTAAGCCGCACCCGCTGACCGTTGAGCAGATACTCATTCTGGCCATCACGATAGGCACGCCGGGCAATCGAAACCTCTCCGTAATCAATCGGCAGCCAGCCGTCCTCATTTTCAAAGGTAATCATGGCCGATGCCATGCTGGCACGCGGACGCAGCTCCGAGCCGGCAAAAATCATGTCCTCTGTTTTGCGACCCCGCAGCAGCGTATAGGATTGCTCCCCTAAAACCCAGCGGATCGCATCGGCAATGTTGGATTTACCTGATCCATTCGGGCCGACAATGGCCGTGATCCGGCCGGGAAATTCAAATACCGTACGGCTGGCAAAAGTTTTGTAACCTTGCAATTCAAGGGTTTTCAATCGGCTGGTCATCAAGGACTTGTTTTTTTCTTCTTTCCGGCTGGGTCTTAAAACACCAGTCCCAATTTTTCAAGTGCTTTGCGGGCTGCATTTTTGGCGGCAGCCTGTTTGCTCGGCCCAACACCTTCAGCATACACTTCCCCGCCGATAATTACTGCTACCTCAAATTGTTTGGAATGGTCGGGACCCTGTTCTGAACGGGTGACATATTGGGGAGCATAAAACCCCTGTGACTGCGCCCATTCCTGTAAGAGACTTTTCGGGTCTTCGTTTTTTCGGTTAATCAGGATATCCTCTGACGCCGTTTCTAAAAACGGAAACAAAAATTTTTCTACTTTTTCAATTCCGCCATCCAGATAGATTGCGCCAATAAAGGCTTCAAAGGTATC